>NZ_JBEXRA010000032.1:0-111135 GCF_040612855.1 Streptomyces sp. NPDC006332 | reverse complement strand
GTGGAGGCTGATGACCTCGTCGAGGTCGGTGAGGTCCCCGGCGTGGTCGAAGCGCTGGATGAGCAGGTCACACAACTGCCCGACAGCCGCGGCCCCCCTCCGAGACCGGCGAGGGGCGACGGCCCGGGCGCTACGGCACCTATCGCCGCGGCGAGAACGTCACCACGTCCCCCGCCCGCTCACCGCCGGAGAGCTGCCCGTTGCGGTCGGTGCGGATGTACACCCGGTGCAGCCAGCGGTCCTTGCCGTCCCACCGCGGGACGAACGGCGTCCGGGCGTGCGTGGTGCGGAAGTTGTCGATGATCAGCACATCGCCCGGGGTGAGCTTCACGCCCACCGTCACGTCGTCGAGCGCCTTGGACAGCACCGCGACGGCCTCCTTGTCCGCCGGCTCCTCGGGCGCCAGCAGCTCCCGGTCGTACCCCAGGTACGGGTCCTGCGCGTTCCCGTACAGCGGTTTGACCTCGGCGATGGCACCGGGGTCCTCCACCCCGCCGCGGAAGGCCACGTCCACGCAGCAGGGCAGCTTGCGGTCGAACAGCCGCTCCCGCGTCTCCTCGTCGAGCAGCGGCAGCGCCTTGCGGATTGACCCCACGAGGGTCTCGGCCCGGCGCTCGTGGTCCGCGCGGGAGCAGGCGAGCATCACGTAGTTCGGCTGGAGGACGTGGTACGCCATCTCCGTGTGGAACTCCAGCAGGGTCTCCGAGGTCTCCGAGGAGAGGTGGTGCGCCCCCGGCGAGGGATACACGTCGTGGTAGACGGTGCCCGAGCGCAGCTCCCGGTACCCCGTGTGCAGCCCGAGCCGCCGCCCGGTCAGCGCCAGCATCGCCTCCATCACCAGCAGCCGGCGATCCACCGGGGCCGGCGTGGAGGTGGGCGTCGAGGGCAGTTCGTCCTCGTCGACGGGCAGGCCGCGCAGCAGCAGATAGCCGTCCTCGCTGCCGTCGGCGTCGAACGTGTCGAGGGCGTCGGCCAGTTGCTCCGGCAGCCGCTCGGAGAGTTCCTTCGCCTGCTGGAGGAAGCCGTACAGGTCCGCGCGGGGCACGTCCGGCAGTTCGGCGACGAGCGCGAGCAACTGCTCGCGGTACGGGGTGCAGTCAACGATCGGCGAAGCCATGACGCGAGGTCTCCTTCACATCTGGGATTGGTGGGCGCGGGCGTACTGGTAGAGCAGTTCCGCTCCGATCTCGGTGGCCAGGACCGAGGTGATCCCGCCGTGGTCGTAGAGGGGCGACACCTCCATCACGTCGAAGCCGACCGGCTTGAGGTCCCCGACGCAGCGCAGCAGGGCGAGGACCTCGCGCGAGCTGAGCCCACCGGGGGCGGGCGTGCCGGTGCCGGGGGCGAACGCGGGATCGACCACGTCGATGTCGACCGACACGTACACCGGCCGGCGGTCGATCCGCTCCCGGATGAGGTCGGCGGTTCCGCGGACGCCCAGTTCGCCGAACTCGTCGGCGGTCACCACCCGCACGCCGTGGCCGCGGGCGTAGTCGAGCGAGTCGGGCTTGGGGTTGTGGCCGCGGATGCCGATCTGGACCATGGCCGCGGGGTCGATGAGTTTCTCGTCGATCCCGTGCCTGAACGGCGTGCCGTGGTGGTAGCGGCCGCCGTAGAACGCCGGGTTGGTGTCCGAGTGCGCGTCCAGGTGCACCACGGCGACCGGGCCGTGCTGCTCCGCCACCGCGCGCAGGGCCGCCACGGTCAGCGAGTGGTCGCCGCCGAGCATCAGGAAGGCGGCGTTGGCCTTCAGCAGCCCGGACAGGTGCCGTTGCGCCGTCTCGATCGCGATGTTCATGTCGAACGGGGTGAGATCGATGTCCCCGGCGTCGACACAGTTGATCAGGTCGAAGGCGCCGGGACCGCGGTCGATGCCGACCCCGTGGATGAGGCCCGACTCGTTGCGGATCTCGCGCGGTCCGAACCGCGCGCCGGGCCGGTAGCTGGTGCCACCGTCGTACGGGGCCCCGATGACCACCACGTCGTAGCCGCGGGGATCCCGGTCGTGGGGCAGGCGCATGAACGTGGGGATCTGTGCGTAGCGGGGCGACACGTGCGAGTCGATGCGTTCCACGGTCTCAGCTCCCCTCCTGTAGGCCGGTGGGTTCGGCGAGTTCGGTGACGGCCGGGCGCGGGCCCCGGCGGGCGCGGACGGTCATGCCGCACCCCGTTGGAACCGGTCGGCCACGGACCGCACCACCTCCGCGGTGCTCACCCGCGCGGGATGCCGGCCGCCCGCCACGGTCAGGCCGAACAGCTCACGCATCACCCGCTGTTTGGCCTTGCCGAGCGCGTGCTCCTCGACCCCGTGCTCGATGAGCAGCCGGGAGAACGACGAGGTGGTGCCGGAGCCCTCGTGGACGCCGAGCTTGGGCCGCGCCACGGTCTCCTCGGGCAGCACGTCCGCCAGCGCGGCCCGCAGCACCCACTTGTCCCGGCCGTGCCGGCGCTTGAGCCCGGCCTCCAGCGGCACCAGCAGGTCGAGCACGTCCCGGTCCCAGTAGGGGTGGGTCGTCCAGTGGCCGACGAGAGTCGACAGGACCGGTGTCATCTCGTTCAGGCCGTCGAAGGTCGCCATGTCGTGGGCCACGGCGGTGTCCAGGTCCGGCAGCCGGTCCTCGCGGTGCATGCCCGCGAGCGGGATGTCCGCGCCGTACCCGGTGAGGATCCGGCGCGGCGGGCCGTCCAGCGCGCGGTAGAGCGCCACCAGCGGCAGCAGGTACTCGATGATGTCCGGGTCCACCGACTCCGACGCCCACACGGCGTACGGCAGCTGGGCCAGCAGGTCGGCGGTGGGCACCGTGATCTCCCGGTGCCGGCTGCGCAGATGGTCGGCGACCACCCGGGCCTGGGCGAACTCGTCGGAGACGTCGGTGCCCATCGACACCGTCTCCAGACCGCCCGCGGCCCGGTGCGCGCAGGCCGCGACACCGGAGGAGTCGATGCCGCCGGACAGCACCACCAGCGGTGTGGCGTCCGGTGCCACGCGGGCCGTGACCGCCCGCTCCAGGGCCGCGCGGACGGCCGCCACCGCCTCGCCCTCCGGCATGATCCGCCGGGCCAGTGGAGGGGTCCAGGTGCGGTGGGCCTCGGCGGTGCCGGACTCCAGGGCGATGTCCAGCACCGCGCCGGCCGGCACCTGGTAGACACCGGTCAGGCCCGGCACCCGGCGTGCGTCCGCGAGCGGGAAGCCCCGCGGGGCCTGGTCCCCGGCGAGCGCCTTGGCCTCGGTGGACGCCCTGACCTCGCCCGGGGTCATCCGGACGTACAGCGGTACCGAACCGGCGTGGTCGGTGGCCAGCAGTACCCGCGCCCCGGTGCCGACCACGGCCGCGAAGCGACCGTTGACCAGCCGGAAGGCGTGCGGGCCGTAGCGGTTCAGCAGCCGCAGCAGCAGCTCCGCGTCACTGTCCGCCGGGGTGTTCGCGGCCAGGACGGAGCGCAGTTCCCCGCGGTTGTAGAACTCGCCGGCGAGGACCACCGTCGTGTCGCCGTCCCGTGCCCGCGCGGCGTCGGGGTCGGCCTCGGGGGCGTGCACCAGGGTCGCGGCCAGGTGCTGGTGGCGACCGGACGCCTCGATGTCGGTGCGGCTGCCGCGGGCCGCGAAGACCGCTGCGGGGATCCCGCCCCCGTCCGTGCGGACGGAGGCCAGGAACCCGAAGGCAGCCGGGAGGTGAGCTGCCTCCATGATCAGATGCTCAGGGCGCCGAAGCCGCCCGGCTGGAAGTCGTAGCTGACGGGCACCTCGATCAGGAAGGGACGGCCGAGTTCGGCACCCTTGCGCAGCGCGGCCAGCAGTTCATGCCGGTCGGTCGCCCGGGTCGCGTCGACCCCGTTGGCCTCGGCGAGGGCGACGAAGTCGACGCCGGTGAACTTCACCGCGGGGTCGTGGCTGCGGTGGTGGCCGATGTTCTGGTACAGCTCGATCAGGCCGTTGGTGTCGTTGTTGACGACGACGGTGACGATCGGCAGGTTCAGCCGGGCGATGGTCTCCAGGTCGGCGCTGTTGGAGTGGAAGCCGCCGTCACCGGCGATCAGGAAGGTGGGCTGTCCGGGCCGGGCGAGCTGGGCGCCCATCGCGGCCGGGATGCCGTAGCCGAAGCTGGAGCAGCCGGCCGAGGTGAGGAAGCCGAACGGCTGGTCGGCGCGGGCGAACAGCACCCCGTAGTGCCGGAAGAAACCGATGTCGGAGACGATCGTGCCCTCGCCGCTGCCGGCCGTCTCCGCCATGACCGTGTTCATCGAGTCGATGACCTGGTGCACCCGCATGCCGTCCTCGTAGGCCTCCGGGTCGGCGAGGAACTCCGCGACGCGTGCGCGCAGCGGGGTGATGTCGTGCCGGTCCTTGGCCGCGAGGGAGGCGGTGGCCGCGTCCAGGTGCTCGACGAAGGCGAGCACGTCGGTGACGACGTCGACGGTGGGCCGGTACACCCGCGGGACCGGGTTCGGGGTCGGCGAGACGCGCACGGTCTGCTTGTCGGCACCCTTCTGCCACATGGACGGACGCAGGTCCTCGGCGTAGTCGTAGCCGAGGGTGAGCACCAGGTCCACGGGGGCGAACAGGGTGTCGAGCGCGGGGAAGCCGAGGATGCCGTCCATGTAGCCGGTGACGGCGCCGTAGTTCAGCTCGTGGCCGTGCGGCAGGACGCCCTTGGCGATGTACGTGGTGATGACCGGGATGTTCAGCCGCTCGGCCAGCGCGCGGATGGCGGGCACCGCTCCCGAGCGGATCGCGGCGGCACCGACCACCAGAACGGGGTGTTCGGCGCGGGCGAGCAGCTCCGAGGCCCGGTCCGCGGCGACCTGCCAGCCGTCGGCGACCGCACCGGTCGGCCTGGCCGGGGTGTGGGCCGGCGGGTTCGGCACCGAGGTGTCGATGCCCTCGCAGGAGCCGAGCAGGTCGACCGGCAGGGAGATGAAGGAGGGCCCCACGGGCTCCGTCATGGCCGCGCTCACGGCGGAGTCCACGAGGTCCGTGATCTCGTGGGGGCGCTGGAGCTCCACGGCGTACTTGGCCATCGGCGCGATGATCGACACCGAGTCCAGGCACTGGTGGGTGTCGTTGGGGAAGATGTCGTGGGACTCGGACTGCGCGGCCAGCGCGATGACCGGCGAGCGGTCCAGCATGGATGTGGCGATGCCCGTGGAGAGGTTGGTCATGCCGGGGCCGAGGGTGGCCCAGCAGGCCTGGGGGCGACCGCTGATGCGGGCGAGGACGTCGGCGGCGACGCCGGCGGTGAACTCGTGGCGGGTGAGGACGAAGTCGATTCCCTCGACCTCGTCGAAGAGGATCGACGCGGCTTCTCGGCCGACCACGCCGAACACCTTCTCCACACCGTGGTCGCGCAGCCGGGCCAACAGCGCGTGGGCGGCGGTGGGTTTGTTGCTGGGGCCGGTGGATACACGGGACATGGGTGTCTCCTGACTCGGGCAGCGTGGGACGTTTCCCGGCCACAGTGGCCGCACCCGCTCTTCGCTCCCTCTCCCGGGCATATCGGGGGACCGGGCGAAGAGCGAGCGGAGAGAGACGGCGGCCGAACCGCGTCTTTCACGCCAATGGCCCAAGCCTTCGAATCGGCAGGATCAAGCCAGTTAATTCGAAAGGGCTAAGCATGCCGGAACTCTTGACTCCATTGGTCTATGCCGCCTTGTTCACGGTGAGTGACGGATCTTGACGTTCCCGATGGCGCGTTTCCGAGGGGAAGGCTGCATTCCTCTTTCTTTGCTCCTGCTTTACCTATGAATCGGGGTGGTTCGCTCCGCTTGTCCGTTGAAGCGCTTCTTTCAGCACGGGCGCGTGTCCGGAATGTCACGGGTGAGGAGTGAGGAGAGAGGAGTCGCACATAACCTGTGGCTCATGACGCACTCCCTCAGCCATGGCGGGTATCCGCCGCCCCGCCGTCGCCGCTCCCGCGGTCGGACCGTCGTCGCGACGTGCGCGGTAGTGGCTGTGGTCGCGGGAGCGGGGTACTGGGGCTACACCAGTCTGGTCGGTGGTTCGGAGTCGGAAGATCCCCAGGTGGCGGGCGCCACCAAGGGGCTTGAGGACTTCTTCGCGGCCTGGAAGGCGGGTGACGCCGCGCGGGCCGGCCGGTTGACGGACACCCCGGACAACGCCGAGTCGCTGATCGGTTCCGTCATGACGAACCTGAAGCCCTCCAGGACCGAGATCACGGCCGGTGAGGGCAGCAAGAAGGCGGAAGGGAAAGTGGCGATCCCCTTCACCGTGAAGATGGCCCTCCCGGGCGCGGGCGAATACTCGTGGGACTCGAAGGCGACGGTCCTCGAGAAGTCGGGTAAGTGGAAGGTTGAATTCCACACCGAAATGATTCACCCGGATATGGTGCCGGGCCAGGCGCTCGCACTCGATTCCCGCGACCGGGCCGCAATCCTCGACGCGAACGGCGACGATCTCGAGTCGGCCTCCATCGTGGGCATGGTGGACGAGAAGACCGGCAAGGGTATGTCGGGCCTCCAGGCGCGCTACGACAAGCAGTTGACCGGCGGCTCGGGTGCACCGAAGTCCGTCGTGGTCCTGGACCGGGAGTCCGGTCAGGTGGTGAAGAAACTCACCGGCACCGAGGCCGCCAAGGGCAAGCCGGTGCGCACGACCATCGACCCCGAGGTCCAGCAGGCCGCCGCCGCGGCCCTGAAGGGCGTCAAGAAGAACGCGGCGATCGTCGCCGTCGATCCCACCAACGGCCACGTGCTGGCCGCCGCCAACATGCCCTCGGGCATGAACCGCGCACTGGAGGGCCGTTACCCGCCCGGCTCGACCTTCAAGGTGGTGACCGCGGCGGCCCTGCTGAAGCAGGGGATGTCACCCTCGGACCCCGCGAAGTGTCCGAAATTCGCCAAGGTGAACGGCCAGAGCTTCGAGAACCAGAACCAGTTCGTGCTCCCCGCCGGATCCACGTTCCGCGACAACTTCGCCCACTCCTGCAACACCTTCTTCGTCAACTCCCGCGGCAAGCTGACGGAATCCACCCTGCACGACACCGCGGGGGCCTTCGGTATCGGCGGCAACTGGGACGTGGGCGCGGTGACGTACGACGGCAGCGTCCCGGTCGCCGGCAGCGACAACGAGAAGGCCGCCTCGACCATCGGACAGGCCAAGGTGCAGGCGTCCCCGCTGGTGATGGCCTCGCTGGCGGCGACGGTGAAGGCGGGTTCCTTCAAGCAGCCCGTGCTGGTGCCGGCCGCGGTGAAGAAGAAGCACCAGGCCACCGCCACCCTGGACTCCAAGGTCTGGGAGTCCCTGCGCGGCATGATGCGCGCGACCGTCACCGACGGCGCCGGCCGGGCCCTGAAGGACGTCCCCGGCAATCCGCACGCCAAGACGGGCACCGCCGAGTTCGGCACCGAGACCCCGCCGCGCACCCACGCCTGGATGATCGGCTACCAGGAGGACCGCGACCTCGCGTGGTCGGTCCTGCTGGAGGACGGCGGATCGGGCGGTTCGGACGCCGGCCCCGTGGCGGCGAAGTTCCTGAAGAACCTGGCGGGGTGAGACCTGACGCACCCATACATCCTGGACTGATCAGTGCTATCGGGGGATCGCGGTAAGGACGGCGGACGGGCCGACGCGGCCAGGTGCCCGCCCCTTGCAGGCGGTGCCGGATCGTGGCCACAAGCCGACGACGGCGTTTCCCCCTCGCACGACGACACAGCCCTCGCACGACGACAGAGCCACAGCTGCCGTCCATCCGACTCCCTGACGAAGAGCCCGGCGCCGTCTCCTGGGCTCTCGGCGTGAAGTGACAGGCGCCACCGTGCACCGACAGTTGCCACCACGACCGCGCCCGAGCCGTCCACTCCTGCGGCGAAGCGCGGTCGGAGGACAAGGGGGATTCCGCCATGAGCACCTGGTACGACGTGACGATCCGGCTTCTCGGTCCATTGGCCCTGGTGAGAGGGGCCGAGGCGATACCCGTGCCCGGACAGCGGCAGAGACGTTTCTTCGCCTCCCTGGCCCTGCACGCGGGACAGGTCGTCTCCAAGGAGAGGATCAGCGAGGACTCCTGGGACGACGAGCCGCCACTGACGGTCTCGGGCCAGCTGCAGACCTCGGCCTGGATGATCCGCAGGGTCCTGGAACGGGCGGGACTTCCCCGCGAGACCCTCGGGTCGCACGAGAGCGGTTACGAGCTCCGGGCGCCGCAGGACGCCGTGGACCTGTTCGTCTTCCGGGACGCCGTACGGCAGGCAAGGAGCGATTACGCGCTGGGCCGGCACCGGGAGGCTTCCGAGCGGCTCAACACCGCGCTGGGTCTGTGGAAGGGGTCCGCCTTCCCCGACGTCACCTCCACCCGGCTGCGGCAGAAGGCCGAGATGCTGGAGGAGGAGCGCAAGGCCGCCTTCGAGCTGCGCGCCCTGATCGACATCGACCTCGGGCACTACGCCGAGGCGATCACCCGGCTCTCGGAGCTGGTCGACCACGACCCCTTCCGTGAGGACCTCTACGCCGGCCTCATGAGGGCCTACTACGCCGAGGGCCGCCAGGCCGACGCGATCCAGGTCTACCACCAGGCGAAGAAGATGCTGCGGGAGCACATCGGCATCAACCCCGGTACCCGGATGATGAACGTGATGCAGGCGATCCTGCGCCAGGACGAACGCCTGCTCCAGGTGGGCAACCCCGAGATGCGATGAGCGTGCGCGGCGGGGCGGGAGCTGCTCACGGCTGACTCGAAAGCACCGCCCGCCTCGTCGCCTACCGTAGTGTGCCCCTCGCTCAAAGTAGTCGTGACGAGGGTGAGCGGGTGGAACATTGACCGGGCGACGAACGGTCCTCAAGGGAGTCCTGGCAGCGTCGGGCGCCGCGGTCGAACCGGGGGTGATCGCCGCGAGACCGGCGCCGGGGCGCGGCAGCCCGTACACCACCCCCGTAGAGCTTCGCTGGCTCGGCGTCGCGGGCTGGGAGATCGTCATCGACGGCGGCCGCAGCATCCTGTTCGACCCGTACCTGAGCCGCATGCCGTGCCTGGACCGGACCGGGCGGCTCGACCCGCGGCTTCCGCTGCGGCCGGACCGGGACCTGGTGGAGCGCGTGGCGGCGGACCGGCTCGCAGGCCCTCCGGAGCTGGTGCTGCTCAGCCACGGCCACTTCGACCACGTGGCGGACGTACCGCAGCTCGTGGCCCGCCCCGCCTGGCAGAAGGCCCGGATCCGGACCGTGTGCGACGAGACGGTCCGCCATCTGCTCACGGCCATGGGAACACCGCCGACGCGTCTGGACGACGTCATCCAGGTCAAGGGCGGCGAGTACCTGCAGTTCGACGGGTACACCGTGGAGGTCTTCCGCAGCCTGCACAGCCAGCTGACCGGCCACGGCTGTTTCGCGCCGGGCCGGCGGCTCGCGGCGCCCCCTCGGCCGGCCGTGCTCGGTGACCTCGTCGAGGGCGACACCCTCGCCTACCAGGTGTCCGTCGAGGGCGGGCCGTCCGTTCTGCTGATGGGCGCGAGCAATTTCGTGGAACGCGAGCTGGCGGGGATCCGGCCGGACGTCGCGCTCGTGCCGATGAGTTCGCACTCGGCCCTGCACCGCTACGTCGAGCGGCTGCTGAGGGCCGTGGGGGACCCGCCGCTGCTCATCCCCACCCACCACGACGACATGGCCACCTCGCTCCTCGCGAGCCCAGCCCGCCTAACGGCCTCGGTCGAGCCCTCGGCGGCCGAGGAACTGTCCAGGGTGGCCGCGCCCGGCTCACACGTGCTCCGCCCCCGGCCGCTGCGGCCGGTGGCCCTCACCACGCAACTGTCCTGACGGGCCGTCATCCCGCGCCGGGGTGCAGAGCGTTCCGAGACACCCCGAAGAGCGCCGCCGATGAGCATGGGTGCGTCCTGAGACGACCGAAGGAGAGGGGTGTACCGGATGGCGAGGGTATGGCGTTCCGTGTTCGCGCTGGCGGTGGCCGGCGCGGCGGTGCTGGGCACGGCGGTCGGTGCGGGGGCGGCCGAGCAGTTCAGCTTCACGGCCGAGAAGTACAGCGCGGTCCCGTTCGGCACGTCGAGGGCCGAGGTCCGCGAGATGCTCGACGTCGGGCTGACCAAGCCCGGGTCGGCGGCTGGATGGTGCGAGGAGGACGCCGACGTCCACATCTTCTGTTTCACCGAGTCGGACGACTACGCGCCGTCCGGCAGCTTCACGTTCAATGCGGAAGACAAGCTGATCGGCAAACAGCAGGAGTTGCTGTTCACGCCGAAGACGCCCTCCATGACGCTGGCGAAGTACAACCAGGTGAAGCTGGGCATGACCGACACGCAGCTCTGGTCGATCGTGTCCCCGGACTCCTGTGTCCAGGCCGGTGAGCGCTACCTCAGCTGGCCCGCGGCGACCGGCCACCAGCTGAACTACTACTGCACCGCCACGACCGGCCTGTTCTCGCCGAACGGTCGCTTCTACCTGGTCGACGGCAAGGTGACGGAGAAGTACCAGCGGGCACTGACCTGAGGCACGGGGCGTGTTCTGCCCCTCTCTCCCCACGCGGGCCCGGCAGTCTGTGCCGGGCCCGCTTCGTCCGTCCAGGTCCCGACCGTTGACAGCGGGCGCGTGCGGTCGGAGACTCATGCCGCAAGGTGTGTGAAACAAATTTCACCACACGAACAGGGAGGCTGGTCGATGCGCACCACCGTCGGCATCATCGGAGCCGGCCCGGCCGGTCTCCTCCTGGCCCGGCTGCTCCACGACGCGGGCATCGACTCGGTCGTCCTGGAGAGCCGCGACCGCGCCTATGTCGAACACCGGCAGCGGGCCGGGATCCTGGAACAGGGCACGGTCGACGTGCTGCGCCAGGTCGGCGCCGGGGCGCGCATGGACCGCGAGGGCCTGCCCCACGACGGCATCGAACTGCGGTTCGCCACACAGCGCCACCGGGTCGACTTCCCCGCCCTCACCGGCGGCCGGTCCGTGATGGTCTACGCCCAGACCGAGGTCTGCAAGGACCTCATCGCCCTCCAGCTCGCCGAGGGCGGCCCCCTGCTGTTCGAGGCGGAGGCGCTGGCCGTGGAGGACGCCGACAGCCACCGGCCGCGCGTCCGCTTCCGGCACGAGGGCCGCGAGGACGTCCTCGAGTGCGACTACGTCGTCGGCTGCGACGGCTTCTGGGGGGTGGCGCGCAAGGCGATCCCCTCCCGGCTCACCCAGGTGTTCGAGCGGACGTACCCCTTCGCCTGGCTCGGCATCCTCGCCGACGTCCCGCCCTCGCACGACGAACTGGTCTACGCCCGCCACGACCGCGGTTTCGCGCTGCTGTCCATGCGCTCTCCCGCCGTCTCCCGTCTCTACCTCCAGGTCCCCGAGGGAACAAACGCCGACTCCTGGAGCGACGACGCCATCTGGGCGGAACTGGAGCGCCGCCTCGAGACCGCCGACGACTGGCGGCTGGCCCGCGGACCGATCACCCAGAAGTCGGTGACGCCGATGCGTTCCTACGTCCACGAGCCCATGCGGTACGGCCGGCTCTTCCTCGCCGGCGACGCGGCCCACATCGTGCCGCCCACCGGGGCCAAGGGGCTCAACCTGGCCGTCGGGGACGTCGTGACCTTCGCGCGGGCCCTGACGTACGAGCGGGACAAGGGATCCACCGAGCTGCTCGACGCGTACTCGGCGACCTGCCTGCGCCGGGTGTGGCAGGCCGAGCGCTTCAGCTACGACATGACGAGCCTCCTGCACCGCGCCCCGGACGCCACCGCCTTCGAGGACCGCCTCCAACTGGCCCGTCTGGAGCGGATCGCCTCCTCCCGAGCGGCCGAGACCGACCTGGCCGAGGCGTACACCGGGTTCCCATTCGGGTGAACCACCCCTCCAGTGCCGGGAATCACCCGTTCGCGTAGCGTGTTGCGCATCACGGCAAGGGAAAGATCCTCCCCAAGCACTAGGGGCATTCTTTTGCCTACCTATTACTCTTGAGCCAAGGCCCATACACAGCGGCCATGGAGGAGTGAAATGAGGAGCAGCAACCCGGTCTTCTCGCGACGGGGGTTCAGCCGCGACAACGGCTACGCGGGCTTCAACACCGCGCCGCAGGCCGGGGGCGCAGCCGTTGGCACGCAGGGCAACCCGTATGCGCAGCCGCAGGCCGGCAACCCGTACGCCCAGAACCCGTACGCACAGCAGGACCTGCAGCAGGGCGCACCGCCGCAGGCTCCGGCCACCACCGGCAGGATGACGATCGACGACGTCGTCCTGCGCACCGGCAGCACGCTCGGCGTCCTGATCGTCACGGCCGCGCTCGCCTGGGCGCTGCTGCCCATCGACGACGCGAACATCAACCGGTCGTACGGCATCGGGATCGGCGCCGCGCTCATCGGCATGGTGCTGGCCTTCGTCCAGTCCTTCAAGCGCAAGGCCTCGCCCGCGCTGATCCTGGCGTACGCGGCCTTCGAGGGCGTGTTCCTCGGCGTCCTGTCCAACATCGTCGACAACCGCATCGCCGACGGTGCGGCCATGCAGGCGGTGATCGGCACCATGGCGGTCTTCGCCGGTGTGCTGGTCGCGTACAAGGCCGGCTGGATCCGCGTCAACCGCCGGTTCTACGGCTTCGTGATGGCGGCCGCGCTCGGCTTCGTCCTGCTGATGATGGTGAACCTGCTGTTCGCCGTCTTCGGTGGCGGTGACGGCCTCGGCTTCCGCAGCGGCCCGCTCGGCGTGGTCTTCGGCGTCGTCGGCATCCTGCTCGGCGCCTGCTTCCTCGCCCTGGACTTCAAGCAGGTCGAGGACGGCGTCGCGTACGGCGCTCCGAAGGAGGAGGCGTGGCTGGCGGCCTTCGGGCTGACGCTGACGCTGGTGTGGATCTACATGGAGTTCCTGAGGATCATCGCGATCCTCAACAGCAGCGACTGACGAGCTGCCGCCGACGTCCGCCGCTCGCCGGCGGGCGCGACGTGAAAGGGCCCCGGGTTCTCCCCGGGGCCCTTGTCGTTGCGCGCCTAGAAGAATTTGCGCGCCGCCCTCCTCAGGTCGTACTCGTGGACGATCGCCTTCGCGTGGCCGTACGCGAGGTTGTGTTCGTGGCGGAGCCAGCTGACCTTTTCCTCGAAGCGGAAGAGAGCCGGGCCGTCTTCGACGGTGCGGAGCCAGTCGGACACTTCACGACCGGTGCAGTGGGGGATGCGGGCGAGCATGTTGCGGTGGGTCTCCTCGGAGAGGACGTGGGACATCGGCGCCTCCGGACGCAAAGGGGATGTAAGCCGGTCCTTCAGGTCACCGTGCCTGAGCGTTCGCCCGTTGGCAACAGTCTCGGTACGGCGCGTACGCTCACGGCGTGGTGGATACGACGCGTCTGACGCAAGCCGTGGATCACTTTGCCGACCGGTTGAGGGCGGCGCCGCAGAGCCGGCTGCAGCGCAGCGCAGCCGCCGAGGCCCTGGAGTTGGCCAGGGAGATGGCCCGCTGGGCCCAGGTCGTGGAGGCGCCCGGAGTGGAGCCCCGGGTGATGCCGGACGCCGGGATGTTCGCCGCCGCCGACCAGATCACCGTGGCCGTGCACGACTTGGCCCTCGTGCTGGAGGACGAGGGCCAGGTCGATGACGCTGTGCGGTTGGTGGAGGAGGCGCAGAAAAGGGCTGGGGTGTAGCGGCGGGGGCGTGTGATGCGCCCCGCGCGCTCCGCAGCCCCCGCAGGTTCTCCGTGCTCTTCGTGCTCTAGAGCGACGCTATGACCCGGTCCGCCAGGATGTAGACGTTCTCCTCGCCGCACGCGAAGGTCAGGGTGTACGCGCCCGAGATGCCCGAGCCGCCCAGCAGCACCGGCGTCACACCGGAGCGCAGGGCCGCGGCCAGCCGTTCCGCCGTGTCGCGGTGGCCCGGGGTCATGCAGAGGGTGGTGCCGTCGGCGAACACGTAGACGTCGAGGGTGCCGAGGGGGCCGGGGCGGACGTCGGTCAGCTCGGTGGCGGTGGCGGCCAACGCCTCCAGTGTGGCCACCGTGCGCTCGTGGTCGTTGACGACGGGGGACGCCACCGGAACGAAGTCCGGGTGGGAGGGGTGGCGGCGGCGGGCCGCGGCCAGCTCCGGAGATTCACCCCCGGAGGAGGAGCTCCCGGCGAACTCGTCGGTGTCGGCACCGGGCTCGGCGACCGGCTCCAGACCCACGAAATCGGTCTGCCGGGGCAGGAACAGCTCACTGTCGGGCAGGCCGAGGAGCGAGGGCTCGTCGGGGGTGTCACGCGCCTCCTGGGCGGCCCAGAAGGCGCGCGCCTCGGCCAGTTCGCGCTCGCGTTCCTCGGCGAGCGCCTCGGCCACGGCGGCCCGTATCTCGTCGACGTCGGCGGCGGGCCGGGCCGCGGGTACGAGGCCCCGGGTGGCCGTGGCGTTGCTCTTGGCGAGCTCCGTGTGCAGGGCGGCGACCTGCCGGCGCAGCACCATGAGGGTGCGCAGGACGGCGACGCCCACGGCGCCGGTCGCGACCGTGGTGACCAACAAGGCGATCGGCATGGCGCTCACTGACGTACTCCCGGTTCCAAAGTCGACCCCCGACTTCCTACATCAGCTTGAAGGGCGGACTAACCCACTGTCAGTGCATACGCCGTAAAACGGACAGAGCTTTGCGCTCGGGGAATGCTGCTGAAGTGTGGCTGACCTGCGTCGATCCCCGCCCCGAGCGAGATAGGTCACATCCTGAGGGAAATTGGATCACAAATCGGCCCAGAACCTTGGAGTTTCCCGGGTTCCGGACCGAAGTGTGACGCTGGGTTCCCTTGTGGATACGGGGGGTTGGGGCGGGGGCTGGTCAGCTGAGGCGCTCGATGACCATCGCCATGCCCTGCCCGCCGCCGACGCACATCGTCTCCAGGCCGAACTGCTTGTCGTGGAACTGGAGGGAGTTGATGAGCGTGCCGGTGATGCGGGCGCCCGTCATGCCGAAGGGGTGGCCCACGGCGATGGCGCCGCCGTTGACGTTCAGCTTGTCGGGGTCGATGCCGAGGTCGCGGTAGGAGGGGATCACCTGGGCGGCGAACGCCTCGTTGATCTCGACCAGGTCGATGTCGTCGATGCCGAGGCCGGCCCGGCGCAGTGCCTGCTGGGACGCCTCGACCGGGCCGAGGCCCATGATCTCGGGGGAGAGGCCGGAGACGCCGGTCGACACGATGCGGGCGAGCGGGGTCAGGCCGAGTTCGCGGGCCTTGGTGTCGCTCATGATGACGAGCGCGGCGGCGCCGTCGTTGAGCGGGCAGCAGTTGGCGGCGGTGACCATGCCGTCGGGGCGGAAGACCGGCTTGAGGCCCTGGACGCCCTCCATGGTGACGCCGGCGCGCGGGCCGTCGTCCTTGGAGACGACCGTGCCGTCGGGGAGGGTGACCGGGGTGATCTCGCGCTCCCAGAAGCCGTTCTTGATGGCTTCCTCGGCGAGGTTCTGGGAGCGGACGCCGAACTCGTCCATGTCCTGGCGGGTGATGCCCTTGGAGCGGGCGAGGTTCTCGGCGGTCTGGCCCATCGCGATGTACGCGTCCGGGACGAGGCCGTCCTCGCGCGGGTCGTGCCAGGTCGTGCCCTCCTGCTCCGCGACGGCCGCGGTGCGGGCCTCGGCCTCGGCGAAGAAGGGGTTGTGGGTGTCCGGGAGGCTGTCGGAGTTGCCCTTGGCGAAGCGGGAGACCATCTCGACACCGGCCGAGATGAAGACGTCGCCCTCACCGGCCTTGATGGCGTGCAGGGCCATGCGGCTCGTCTGGAGCGAGGAGGAACAGTAGCGGGTGATCGTGCAGCCGGGGAGGTGGTCCATCCCCATCTGCACGGCGACGATCCGGCCGAGGTTGTTGCCCTGCTCGCCGCCGGGCAGACCGCAGCCGAGCATCAGGTCGTCGATGTCCCGGGGGTCGAGCTCCGGGACCTTGGCGAGGGCGGCCTGGATGATCGTGGCGGTGATGTCGTCCGGGCGCAGGTCCTTGAGGGAGCCCTTGAAGGCGCGGCCGATGGGGGAGCGGGCGGTCGAGACGATCACGGCTTCGGGCATGACGGCTCCATTGGCGACGGGGGTGGGGCTGACTCGGAAGTTACCTGTACGTATGGGCTTGGTCACGGGTATCAAGGTGTGACCCTTGCCGCAGTTTCTAAGCGCTTGCTTTTGGGTGGGCCGTCGTCCGGGGTTGCTCGGACGGCCGCCGGGGGGCGGCGGCCCCCAGGGCCCCCGACGGTCCAAGCGTCCCCCCCTCGACGGCCCCAGCGCCCCCGGGCGCCCCCGGCGGCAGCTCAGGACGACGGCGTGACCGGCGCCGGTTCCGTCACCGGTACCCTCCGGCGCCTGCGCCTCTTCAGCAGGGCCCAGGGGCCCCGCGGACCGCTCGGCACCGCCGCCGCGACCTCCGTGCCCGCCTCGGAAGCGGCCTCCGCGGCCGCTCGTGCCACCGGGAGGAAGCCCTCGTGGCGGGAGACGTCCGGGCGCTCCTCCTCCGCCGGCCACAGGCCCAGCGCCGCGCAGACCGTCGGCAGGACCGCCATCGCCGCCGTGGCGTAACCCTCCGCGGAGGGATGGTAGTTGTCGGGGCCGAACAGCTCTCGCGGGTTCGCCGCGAACTCCGGCCCGAGCAGATCGCCCAGTGACACCGTACGGCCGCCCTGTTCGACCACCCCGATCGTCTGGGCCGCCGCCAGTTGCCGCGAGGCGCGGCGGGCCAGCCAGCGCAACGGCTGCTGCACCGGCTCGATCGTCCCCAGATCGGGACAGGTGCCGACGACCACCTCCGCACCTGCCGTACGCAGCCGTCGTACCGCTGTCGACAGATGACGCACCGACCGGGTCGCGGGCATCCGGTGGGTCACGTCGTTCGCGCCGATCATGATCACGCAGATGTCGGGCACCCGGCCCTGATCCGCGAGGACCAGGGCCACCTGACGGTCCAGGTCGTCGGAGCGCGCCCCGGGCAGGGCGACGTTACGGAACTCCACCGGGCGTTCCGCCACCGCCGCCAGTCCCGACGCGAGCAGCGCGCCCGGAGTCTGGGAGGCCCGGTGGACGCCCTGGCCCGCGGCGGTGGAGTCGCCCAGCATCACCAGGCGCAGGGCCGGTTCGTCGGGGGTGGCGTAGGCATGGCCGTAGCGGCCCTCCGCCTGCGGGACGTGCGGCGTCGTGCCGTTGCCCACCAGCCGCCTGGCCATCCGTACCTCCGCCAGCAGCAGGCCCACGGCCGCCGCGCCGGCCAGACCGATCCCGCCGCCTCCGTACGCGGCACCGGCCGCGATCCGCCGGGCCACCCTCGCCCTCGACATGCTCGTCATGCGTCGCCGCCACCTCCTCGAATCCGTACATCCACTCCTTGCCCCGTACGGACCGTCGCCCAATCTCAACGGGCAGTGAACGGCAGCCACGGATCGTGGCGAAGCCATAGGCTGGCCGCACAATCACGGCCACTCTTTGCAAGCATCCGGAGACAACGGTGCAATTCCACGACTCGATGATCAGCCTCGTCGGCAACACCCCGCTGGTGAGGCTCAACAACGTGACCAAGGGCATTCGGGCTACCGTCCTGGCCAAGGTGGAGTACTTCAACCCCGGCGGTTCCGTGAAGGACCGCATCGCCCTGCGCATGATCGAGGCCGCGGAGGAGAGCGGGGCGCTCAAGCCCGGCGGCACGATCGTCGAGCCGACCAGCGGCAACACCGGTGTCGGGCTCGCCATCGTGGCGCAGCAGAAGGGGTACAAGTGCATCTTCGTGTGCCCCGACAAGGTGAGCACCGACAAGATCAACGTGCTGCGGGCGTACGGGGCCGAGGTGGTCGTGTGCCCGACCGCGGTGGACCCGGAGCACCCCGACTCCTACTACAACGTCTCCGACCGACTGGTCCGCGAGACCCCCGGAGCCTGGAAGCCCGACCAGTACTCCAACCCCAACAACCCGCTCTCCCACTACCACTCGACCGGCCCCGAGCTGTGGGAGCAGACGGAGGGCAGGATCACCCACTTCGTCGCGGGCGTGGGGACCGGCGGCACCATCTCCGGTACCGGCCGCTACCTGAAGGACGTCAGCGACGGCAAGGTGAACGTCGTCGGCGCCGACCCCGAGGGCTCGGTGTACTCGGGCGGCTCCGGGCGGCCGTACCTCGTCGAGGGCGTCGGTGAGGACTTCTGGCCCACCGCCTACGACCGGACCGTCGCCGACGAGATCGTGCCGGTGTCCGACAAGGACTCCTTCCAGATGACCCGGCGGCTCGCGAAGGAGGAGGGCCTGCTGGTCGGCGGCTCCTGCGGAATGGCCGTGGTCGCGGCGCTGCGGGTGGCCGAGCGGCTCGGTCCCGACGACGTCGTGGTGGTGCTGCTGCCCGACAGCGGGCGCGGCTACCTCAGCAAGATCTTCAACGACGAGTGGATGGCCGACTACGGCTTCCTGGAGAACGAGGGCCCCAACGCCCGCGTCGCCGACGTCCTCAACGACAAGGTGCACGGCGCCATCCCGTCCCTCGTGCACATGCACCCGGACGAGACCGTCGGCGAGGCCATCGAGGTGCTGCGCGAGTACGGCGTCTCGCAGATGCCGATCGTCAAGCCCGGCGCCGGTCACCCGGACGTCATGGCCGCGGAGGTCGTCGGCTCGGTCGTGGAGCGGGAGCTGCTCAACGCCCTGTTCACGCAGCGCGCCTCGCTGGAGGACCCGCTGGAGAAGCACATGTCGCCGCCGCTGCCGCAGGTCGGCTCCGGCGAACCGGTCGGGGACCTGATGTCCGTGCTCGGCACGGCGGACGCGGCGATCGTCCTCGTCGAGGGCAAGCCGACCGGTGTGGTCAGCCGCCAGGACCTGCTGGCCTTCCTCGCCAAGGGCGGGAAGTGACGGCAAACCTGCGGTGAACTGCCGGTGACGCGGGCGGACTTGCGGTTCGCCCGCCGCATCGGTGGACTTCGCAGAAGTGGTACGAGCGCGTCACGTCCTCGCAGCACACGCTTAACACGGGTCCGGCACATTGGTGGGTGTCGGCAGGGAGGGAGCGGCTCCCCGTCCAGCCGGCACCGAAACGGCGTCACGGACCTCCGGAGCGGCTCCCGGACCTCCACAGACGCCCAGGACGCGTAAGCCAGGCCCTGACCCGGCCCGCGTCCCCCGCGGGGACCGCCGTCGTCCCGCCCCCCGAAACGGGGGTGCGGCGGTCCCCGCGAATACCTTTTCCGGGGTTCTTCCCGAGGCTCTGCTCTAGCCCACCGTGGCCCAACTCCCCAGCAGCGCCAGTCGCTCCGCTGTCTCCGAACCCGGTTCCGGGGTGTAGACCACGATCGTGTGCTCCGGTTCCGCCGGGACCGTCAGCGTCTCGTACGGCAGGGTCAGCAGGCCCGCCACCGGGTGCTGGACGCGTTTCATGCCGTACATGCATGCCTTGACCTCATGGTCGGCCCACAGCCGGCGGAAGTCCGCGCTCTCGTCGGAGAGTTCGCCGACGAGGGCGCACAGCTCCCGGTCGTCGGGGTGGGAGGCGGCGTTCAGGCGCAGATGGGCCGCGGTCTGGGCGGCCACCGCCGCCCAGTCGGGGTAGAGGTCGCGGGCGTTCGGGGCGAGGAAGACCTGGCGGGGGACGTTGCGCTCGTCGGCCGGCAGGCTGCTGAAGCCGCTCACCGCGTCCCCGAGCGCGTTCCAGGCCAGGACGTCCATGCGGCGGCCCAGGACGAACGCCGGGGTGCGGTCCATGCTGTCCAGCAGCAGTTGCACGCCGGGGCGGATCCGGGCCGGGGCCGGACGGCGGTCGGGCCTTCGGCCGGGTCGGGCGACCGTGCGCAGGTATGCGTGCTCTGTCTCGTCCAGTCGCAGCACCCGCGCGATCGCGTCCAGCACGGCGTCCGACACTCCCCCAGACTTCGTCCGGGAGGTGCCCCCAGAGCCGCGGCCCTGTTCCAGGCGGATGTAGTAGTCGACGCTCACCCCGGCCAGCTGCGCCACCTCCTCGCGGCGCAGTCCGGGCACGCGGCGCCGCCCGTATGACGGCAGCCCCACCTCGTCCGGCTGGATGCGTGCTCGGCGCGAGCGCAGAAAGTCTCCCAGTTCCCCGTCCATGGGTTCGATCGTAAGGGGGACGCGGAGCGCCGAGGGTGGTTCTGGCAGACCCAGGAAAAGCGCAGCCCTGGGTGGCGGGGGCGGGGCGGACGAGGGTGGTGGTCGTCGCCGGGAGGGCCGGCGGCGATCCGATCACTCAGGGAGCACTCCATGTCGTACCAGGACCTGGCCGGACGTACCGCCGTCGTCACCGGGGCCGCCAGCGGGATCGGCGAGGCCGTCGCCGTGCTGCTGGCCGCGCGGGGAGCGCGGGTGGCGCTGCTGGCCCGGCGCGAGGAGCGGCTGGCGGAGTTGGCCGCGAAGATCGAGGCCGACGGGGGGCAGGCCCTCGCCGTCGCCGCGGACGTCACGGACGAGGCGTCGGTGGATGCCGCGGTGACCCGGATCCATGAGGCCTACGGCGCCGTCGACCTGGTCGTCAACTCGGCCGGTGTCATGCTGCCCAATCCCGTGGACGACGGGCGGATCGACGAGTGGCGGCGGATGCTCGACACCAACGTCACCGGCGTGCTGCGGGTCATCCGGGCCTTCACCGGCGACCTGGTGTCGGTGGCCGCCGAGGGCCGGACCGCGGACCTGGTGAACATCTCGTCCGTCGGTGCCCACGTCGCCTTCCCGCACTACGCGGTGTACGGGGCGACCAAGGCCGCGGTCACCTATCTCTCCGAGTCCCTGCGCACCGAGTTCGGGCCGCGTGACGTCCGGGTCACCAACATCGAACCGGGTCTGACGGAGTCCGAGCTGAAGTCGCACATCGACAACCGTGACCTGTCCGGGCAGCTCGACGGGATGTTCGACGCGCTGGGCGGGCTGGCGTCCGAGGAGGTCGCCGATGTCGTGGCGTACGTGGCGAGCCGGCCCCGGCGGGTGAATCTGCGGCAGATCGTCGTACTGCCCACGCGACAGGCGTGAGGGCCGGTCGGGCGGGGACGCGGTCAGTCCTTCCAGTCGCCGCCCTCAGCGTCCCGGGTGTCCTTGCGGCGGCGGCCCCGGAAGAGGTCCGGGTTGACGCGGGCGGCGTGGAAGGCGTTGACGCCCACGATGCCCGCCCAGGCGGCCAGCAGGCCGGGGAGGCCGGAGGTGCCGGCGCCGATCGCGGACAGCGGGATCGCCAGGACCAGCGAGACGATGCCGAAGCCGTAGCGCTCGCCCCAGGAGTCCGTGGTCTGCGGTGACCGGGCACCCCGCGCCACCACCATCTGCTGCTCGGCCATCTGCCGGCGCACCCGGCGCTCCACGGCGCCGTCGATGCGCTGGTCGACCTTCTCCAGGAACGAGTCGACCAACGCGGACTCGTACTCCTCGCCCAGCTCCCTGCGGGCCTGCAGGGTGGCGTCGAGTTCCTTCTTCAGCTCGGTGTCCCGCGCGTCCATTCCGTTCATGTGACCCACGGTAAGGAGCCCGCGCGCCCGCCGCACTGGGGTTAGCCCCCCTGTTCGGCCGGGGGCGCGCCGGGACCGTCTACTTCGCCAGCCCGTGCTGCTTGGCGTAGTCGTTCGCCACGTCCTCCGGGTCCTTCTTGTCCTTGTCCACCTGGCGGTTGAGTTCGGTGAGCTGGGCGGTGGTGAGGACGTTGCCGAGGCGGGCGAGCGCCTTGCGGACCGTGGAGTCGGCCTTGCGGTCGGCGATGAGCGGGACGACGTGCTGGCCCGGGATCAGGTTCTTCGGGTCGGACAGCACCACCCAGTCGTTGGCCTGGATGTCGGTGTCGGTGGTGAACAGGTTCGCCACGTCCACGTCGCCCTTCTTCAGGGCGCCCTTGACCAGCGGGCCGGACGAGTCGAGGGACTTGAACTCCTTGAACTCCACCCCGTAGACGTCCTTCAGGCCGACCACGCCCACCTGGCGCTTCTTCACCTCGGGCGCTGCACCGATGACCAGCTTGCCGTTCTGCTTGCGCAGGTCGGCGAGGGAGGTCAGGCCGTACTTGCGGGCGGTCTCGCGGGTGACGACGAAGGCGTCCGAGTCCTCGGCCATGCCGTACGGCAGCACCTGGAGGCCGGCCGGGAGGGCGATGGCGAGGGCGTTCTGCATCGCGCCCTCCTCGGTCGCCGTCGCCTTCGGGTCGAGGTAGTGCAGGAGGGCGCCCTGGTACTCGGGGAGGAGGTCGATGTCGCCGCCCTTGAGGGCGGGGATCAGGATCTCGCGGGTGCCGAGGTTGGGGCGGACGGTGGTCTTCACGCCGGCTGCCTCCAGGACGGCCGCGTACAGGTAGCCCAGGACCTGGTTCTCGGTGAAGTTCGCGGTGCCGACGGTGACCCCGCCCTTGCTGGAGCCGCCGCCACCTGAGGTGGTGCCCTGGCTGTCGAGGGAGGTGATGCCGCTGGAGCACGCGGAGAGGGCGGGGACGGTGACGGCCGCTCCTGCGAGCGCGCCGAGGAGAGTGCGACGGTTCATTTCGGGGGTCCCTACGCGGTGCGGTGTCGGAAGAGGAAGCGCTGGAGGCCGCTGAGGGCCAGGTCCAGGACGACGGCGACCGCGGCCACCAGCACCGCGCCGCCGAGTACCTGGACGAGGTCGCGCTGGGCGAGGCCGTCGAAGACGTAGCGGCCCAGGCCGCCGAAGGAGACGTAGGCGGCGATCGTGGCGGTGGCCACCACCTGGATGAGGGCGAGCCGCAGGCCCGTCATGATCAACGGGAGGGCGAGGGGGAACTCCACCTGGAAGAGGACCTGGTGGGCGCGCATCCCCTGGCCGTGTGCGGCGTCCTTCACGTCCGGGTCGACGGCGGTCATCCCGGCGTAGGTGTTGGTGACGATCGCCGGGACCGCGAGGGCGACCAGCGCGATGTACACCGGCCACATCGACAGGCCGCTGGCCAGGAAGACCAGCACCACCAGTCCGACGGTCGGCAGGGCGCGGCCGAAGGACGCGAGGTTGATGGCGAGGAACGCGCCTCTGCCGGTGTGGCCGATCAACAGGCCGAGGGGCAGGCCGATGGCGGTCGCGATGAGCGTGGCCAGCAGCGAGTACTGGAGGTGTTCGGCGAGGCGGTGGGCGATGCCGTCCGAGCCGGACCACTGGGCGGCGTCGGTCAGCCAGGAGCCGAGGCTCTTGAAAAGTTCGTACATCAGGCTCGCCGCCTCTTCCACGGGGTGAGGACGTACTGGACCGCGACCAGGAGCGCGTCCGCGGCCACCGCCAGCAGCAGGGTCAGGACCACGCCCACGATCACCGGGGTCGGGTAGTTGCGCTGGAAGCCGTCGGTGAAGAGCTGGCCCAGGCCGCCGTCGCCGATGTAGGTGGCGACCGAGACCAGGGAGATCGACATGACCGTCGCGATCCGGACGCCCGCCATGATGACGGGGAGCGCGAGGGGGAGTTCGACGGTGAGCAGCGTGCGCAGCGGGCGGGTGCCCATCGCCTTCGCGGCTTCCTTCGTCCGCTCGGGCACCGAGTCGAGGCCCTCGACCGTGTTGCGGAGCAGGACGACCAGGGTGTAGATCGTCAGGCCGATGACGGTGGTGGTGCGGGTGAGGCCGCTGACTGGCAGCAACAGTACGAAGATGGCGATCGACGGGATCGTGAACAGGACGTTCGACAGTCCGAGCAGGAAGCCGCGCAGCGGGCGGACCCGGTGGGCCACCACGGCCAGCGGAAGGCTGATCAGCAGTCCGAGGAGCACGGCGGTCAGGGCCGCCTGGAGGTGGGAGACGGTGAGGGTGGTGAGGTCGTCGGTGTGGCCGGATATCCACGACCAGTCGACGGTCATGCGGCCACTCCCTTCTCGGCGTGGGCCTCGGTGCGGGCTTCGGTGTGGGCCCGGCCCGCGTGGGCGTGGATGTCGTCGCGGGACGAGACGCCGGTGAGGACTCCGGCCGCGTCGACCCGGGCGACCAGACCGGCGGGGGAGGCCACCGACTCGTTGAGCGCCGACAGCAGGGAGTCGTCGTCCTTGAGTGCTCGTACGGGGAGCTCGGCGTCCTTGGACGTCCAGTGCAGCGGCTTGCGGGCCTCGTCGAGGGCGAGCGTCCAGGTGCCGCCCTCGGGGGCCGGGCCCTGCGGGACGTCGGCGAGGGTCTTCAGCGAGAGCAGCTTCAGGCCGCGCTCGGCGCCCAGGAAGTCGGCGACGAACTCGTCGGCCGGGCGGGCGAGGAGTTCGGTGGGCGGGGCGCACTGGACGAGGTGGCCTCCGGTGCGGAAGATCGCGATGCGGTCGCCGAGCCGTACCGCCTCGTCGATGTCGTGCGTGACGAAGACGATGGTCTTGCTCAACTCCTTCTGCAGGCGCAGCAGTTCGTCCTGGAGCTGGGTGCGTACCACCGGGTCGACCGCGCCGAACGGCTCGTCCATGAGCAGCACCGGCGGGTCGGCGGCGAGCGCGCGGGCGACGCCGACGCGCTGCTGCTGGCCGCCGGAGAGCTGGTGCGGGTACCGCTTTCCGGCCTCCGCGGTGAGACCGACGGTCTCCAGCAGTTCGGCGGCGCGGGCCCGCGCCTTGCGGCGGCCGTGGCCCAGCAGCAGCGGCACGGTGGCGATGTTGTCGAGCACCGTGCGGTGCGGGAAGAGGCCCGACTGCTGGATGACGTACCCGATGGAGCGGCGCAGTTCGGCCGCGTCCTGCCGCTGGACGTCCTTGCCGCCGACCCGGATGGTGCCGGAGGTCGGTTCGACCATCCGGTTGACCATGCGCAGGGTGGTGGTCTTGCCGCAACCGGAGGATCCGACGAGGACCGTCACGCCGCCTTCCGGCATTTCCAGGGAGAGGTCGTGGACTGCTGTCGTGCCGTTGGGGAAGCGCTTGTGGACCGCGTCGAACTGGATCATGAGTTGTCCCTTGCCCGGCTGTATAACGTCATGCAGAGTTCTTGGTAGGTGAATAGGTTGTCAACGCCCCGGCGTTAATCCGTCGTAACAGATGACCAGGAAGCAAGATCGATTGTCCTGGTTGAGAAGGGTTTGGGGTTCAATGTCGTCTCAGATCGTGGACCCACCGCGAACCGCGGGCTCCGCTCTCGTCGTCCTCGACGGCGTCGGTCTCGGCGTCGTGGACGTCGTCCGGCTCGCCGACGGGTCCGCGCGACCGGTCCCCGGGAGCGAGGCGACGCGGCGCGTGGAGGGTGCCTGGGACGCCGCCCGGCAGATCGCCGCGACCGGGCGCGTCTACGGCCGCTCCACCGGCGTCGGAGCGAACCGGAACGAGGACGTGCCCACCGAGGCGGCCACCGAACACGGCCTCAGGCTGCTGCGCAGCCACGCCGGCGCCATCGGCGAGGAGCTGCCCGCGCGGCAGGTGCGCGCGATGCTCGCCGTGCGCGCCAACCAACTGCTGGCCGGCGGGGCGGGCCTCAGGCCCACCGTCGTCACCGCCCTGTGCGAGGCGCTGGAGAGCGGGGCCCACCCGGTGGTGAACGAGTTCGGGTCCGTCGGCACCGGCGACATCGCCGCCCTCGCCCAGGCCGGCCTGGCGCTGGCCGGCGAACACCCCTGGCGGGGGACGGGCGCCCCCGAACCGCAGCCGCTCGACAACAACGACGCCCTCGCCTTCATCAGCAGCAACGCCCTCACCCTCGGCCAGTCCGCGCTCGCCCTGCACGAACTGCGCGGACTCCTGGAGGCCACCCAGGTGGTCGGCGCCCTGTCCCTGCTGGCCGTCGACGGCTCGCACGAGGCCTACGCCGCCCCCGTGCACGCCGCCCGCCCGCACCGCGGCTCCAGCGAAGTCGCCCGCCGGATGCGGACGTTGATCGGCGCCGCCGACCGGCCCACCCCGCCGCTCGGCCGGATCCAGGACCCGTACGGCTTCCGCTGCCTGCCCCAGATACACGGCCCGGCACACGACGCGGCCGACGCCCTGGAGGAGGTCCTCGCGATAGAGATCAACGCGGCGTCCGAGAACCCGCTGATCTGCGCCGAGGACCTGGCCGCCTACCACCACGGCGGCTTCTACCAGGCCCAACTCACCCTCGCCCTGGACCACTTCCGGCTGGCCATGACCCAGGTGGCCCGCCTGTCCATGTCCCGGCTGTCCACCCTCAACGAGCCCGCCTACACCCGCCTCAAGCCCTTCCTCGCCGACCAGGAACCCGCCTCATCCGGCGTGATGATCCTGGAGTACGCGGCCGGCGCCGCCCTCGGCGACCTCGGGGCCTTCTCCGCGCCCGCTTCCCTCGGGCACGCTGTACTCTCCCGAGGCGTCGAGGAACAGGCCAGCTTCGCCTCGCTCGCCGCACGCCAGACACTGCGGGCGTGCGGTGCGTTCCGGCACGTCGTCGGCTGCGAACTCGTCGCCGCCGTACGGGCACTGCGCCAGCGCGGCATCGAGCCCGAGCCCGGGCTCGGCGTGGGCCACGCGCTGGAACTCGCCGAGTCGGTGCTCGACGAGGACCAGGCCGACCGGCCGCTCACGCACGACGTGACCGTCGCGGCCGCACTGCTCGACCGGTTCACGGACATCTGGAGGGGAAGCGACGCATGAGCGGGGACGGGAACGCCGAAGTGGTGGACGGGGGCGCGGGTGTGGGCGCGCCCGGTGACGGGGCGGCGGTGCCCGGCGGTGGCGCGGGCGTCTCCGGTGGTGGCGCGGCTGTCTCCGGTGGTGGCGCGGGCGTGCCGGACAGTCCGGCCGCGCGGCTGCAGGTCCTCTTCGAGGGACACCGGCTGACACCCACCCAGCGGCGTATCGCGCACAGCATGGTGCGGCGGGCCTCCGACGTGCCGTTCCTGTCCAGCGTGGAGCTGGCGGAGCTGGCCGGGGTCAGTCAGCCGTCCGTCACCCGCTTCGCGGTCGCCCTCGGTTTCGACGGCTACCCGGCGCTGCGCAAGCACCTGCGCGAGGTCGCGCCCGCCGAGCCGGCCGCGGACGCGGCCTCGTACAACGAGTACCAGCAGGCCGTCGAGGCCGAGATCGAGAACCTGCGGCTGCTGGCGGAGGTGCTGGCCGACCCGCGGCCGGTGCTGCGGGCGGGGCGGCTGCTCGCCGCCTCGCGCCCCCTGCCGGTGCTCGGGCTGCGGGCCGCGGCCTCGCAGGCGTACGGCTTCGCGTACTTCGCCGCCAAGGTCCACCCGGAGGTTCGGCTGCTCAACGAGGGCGGCACGATGATCCACGACCGGATCGACGCCGCCGTGCACGCGGGCGCCACCACGCTGCTGTGCTTCGCGCTGCCCCGCCACCCGCGCGAGGTCGTGGACACCCTCGCCTACGCCAAGGAGGCGGGACTGACCGTGGTGACCGTCGCCGACTCCGCCTTCGCGCCGGTCGCCAAGGTCTCCGACCTGCTGCTGCCGGCCGCGGTCGGCACCGGACTCGCCTTCGACACGGCCTGCGCGCCGATGCTGCTGGGCCGGGTCCTGCTGGAGGCGATGTGCGACGACCTGCCGGGCGCGCAGTCCCGGCTGGAGGAGTTCGACGCGAAGGCGGCGGCCCGGGGGCTGTTCGTCGAGTGAGCGCGGGCTGGGCGTGGGCCGCTCTCAGACTCGTCTCACCTTCGCCCGTTAATCTCCGCGACCAGAAAATCGTGCTGGGCGACGAGGAGGCGGAGCGTGTCACGCGGAGGTCAGGGTCTGGCTCGGGTGGCGGTCGTCGTACGGGCAGGAGCCGCGCCCATGTGGTGGCTCGGGGTGTTCGCGGCGGGGATCGGTGCGCTGGTGCCGGGCGTCACGGGCCGGCGGATCGGGGTGATGGCGGGGGCGGCGCTGTTCGTCGTCGCGGTCGCGGTGGTGGCGTTGCACCGCCGTAAGCGGTACCTGCAACTGGCCCGCTCGGCCGCCCGCGCGGGCAAGCACGACGTGCTCCAGGACCGTGCGGTGAGTGTGCGCAACTGGCGCCGGGGACACCGCTGGTGGCTGCTGCTCGGTTTCCTCGCCGCGCTGGGCAGCGCGTTCGCGGTGCCCGCCGCCGGGGGCATGCTGCTCGCCGGCTGCGGCACCGGACTGCGGCTCAAGGCCGCCTGGCTCGGTCGGCGCGAGCGGGACGAGGACGCGCTGCTGTGGGTGCGGGTCGACTGGCTCGCCACGAACGGCGGGCGCCCGGCCGGCAAGACGGTCCGGGCGTACCGCAGCACGGGCATCGCGGCGGGCGACGCGGCCCCGGGTGGAGCCCGCCGCCGCACCGCGGCGCTCGTCTAGCACCGGGCCGTTGGCCCTCGTCCAACGCGGGCCGTCCGCAGCACCGTCGCGGTACCGGGACCCGTCCCGTCAGACCTCCAGGTCCTCCTCGATCCTCTTCAGCTGGTGTCGGGCCATCGCCAGGTTGGCCCGCTTGGCGTCGAGGACCAGGTAGAGGAACAGGCCGTTGCCGCCCCGGCCGCTGATCAGCCGGATCAGGTGGTACTGGTCGGACAGGGTGATCAGGATGTCCTCGATCTGCGCCTTGAGCCCGAGGTGCTCCATGGTGCGCATCTTCGCGCGGACCACGTCGGTGTTGCCGGCGGCGGCGACATTGAGGTCGAAGCCCTTGCTGCCGCCCAGGGTGCCCAGCGCCATACCGCTGGTGTAGTCGACGAGCGCGACGCCGGTGGCGCCCTCGATGGAGGCCAGCGCCTCTTTGAGTGTGGTTTCGGTGTTGGCCATGACGGTTCCCTCAACTTTCGGTGGTGGTACGCGCCACCGTGGGTGCGGTGGGCGTTTCGGTGCCTGGCTCACGTGTGTCGGCGGGCTTGGACCGGGAGGTACGACTGGTCCTGGCCCGCGGCGCGGTGGTCCTGGCCGTGGTTTTCGTGGGGGGCTTGGGCCGGGGCGCCGGGATGGCGTCGACCAGCTCTCCGATGCGGGCCCCGGCCCGGCGGCCCTCCAGGTGGAGGCGGCCGACGTTGACGCGGTCCTGGGCGAGCAGGGTCAGCAGGGCGGTGCGGCCCGCCGCGTACGTGGCCACGTAGCCGTACACCCCGCGGACGAGCAGTTCGCGGAAGTCGCCCTGACCGGTCGCGTCGGTCAGCCGGCCGGCCAGGTCGTGGGCGGTGCCGGTGAGCGCGGCCACCGTCCCCGGGTCGACGCCGGGGGTGTCCTGAGCGAGGACGAGTCCGTCGGCCCCGGCGGCCAGGGCGCCGGTCAGCTGGGGCACGCGGGCCCTGAGCCGCTGCAACTCCTCCAGGATTTCGGCCTCCGCCGCCATCAGGTCTCTCCTCTCGGCGCGGGTCCGCTGCTGCTGCCGTTGCCACTCAAAGGGCCTCCAGCGCATCCCTGAGCCTCTTCAGCAATGTGATGTGGGGGTCGATGACTTCGGTGGGGGGCGCCGCGAGCGGGTCGGACAAGCCGGATGGGTCGAGCGGGTCGGGGCGACCGGACGGGCTGGGTGGGTTTGGTGGGCTGGGTGATATCGGTGGTCTGGCTGGTCTGGCTGGTCTGGCTGGTCTGGATCGGCCGGGGGCGTCGGGAGCTTTCGGTGCCTCAGGGGCTCCGGGTGCTCCGGGTGGTGCGGGTGCCTTCGGCGGTTCGGCGAGGACCGGTCGGCGGGGCGAGATCACACCGGCGGCCGCCAACCGCCGTAGGTCGACCAGGGTGTGGAACGCCGGGCGGCCGAGGCCCCTGGCGATGTCCGGTGCCGTACGGGCGTCGTCCGGGTGGGCGTCGTCCAGGTAGGCCAGGACCGCGCGCTGACGTGCGGTGGGCGCCGGGGGCGCGGGGCGGTGCGCGCGGACGAGGGGCGCCTCGTCCGTGGCCGGGTCGGGCCAGATGCGGTGCAGCAGGTCACGGCGGCGCAGGGTCTCGCGCTCCAGGGCTGCCACCGGCACCGGGCACGGGCAGCCGGGCCCGTCCTGGCCGGCGTAGCGGAAGCGGCCCGGGCTGCTGCTGGGCGCGAGGGCGAAGTACGCCGCGTCGTACAGCGCGACCAGCCGGCACAGGTCCAGCGTGCCAGGGGTGAGGTGTCCGTCGGCGACCAGGAGGTGACCGGCGCGGTGCCGGTCGCCGGTCTCGGTCAACGCCTGCCGCCAGGTACCGGCGTCGAGCGTGCCGCAGGCGGTGAGCAGGACCTCGAGGCCGGGCGCGGCAGGGCTCTCGGCGTGCACCACCCGGCCCCCGGCGAGATGGAGCGTGCCGCGCTCGCGGACCAGGACGCCGGTGGCCCGCTCGGCGGCGAGCCGGGTCAGCATCGGTGAGACGCCGCCCCAGCCCCGGTCCAGGGCCGCCGCCTTGTCCCGCACGGGCAGCCGGGGCGGGGGAGTGGTCCGCACGGCGGTCATCCCAGCACCAGCCGTCCGGCCATCTCGCCCAGCCGGATACGGGCCAGCGCGAGATTGCCCTCGGAGCGGGCCAGCCACAGGTGCAGGCACACGCTGCTGTCGAAGGACGTCGGCACGAACCGCAGCACGTGGTAGCTGTCCCGGTTGCTGATGATGAGGTCCTCGACCGGTGGGGCAGCGCCGTCACCGTCGCCTTCCTCACCGGCGCCCGCCGCGAACGCGTGCTGCTCGGCGGCGATCCGGGCGAGCTCCGCGGCCTCGACCGCGGCGGTCTCCGGGTCGCCGCCCGGGGACTCACCGACCGTGCCCAGGGCCAGTCCGCTCGTCCAGTCGACCAGTGCGGCGCCCCGGGCACCGGGCAGTCGCATGGCTTCCAGCAGGCACTCGTCGATTCCGGGCACCCTGGCTCCCCCTCCCCCTGGGATTCGGCTGAGTGACGCCGAAGCTACGCAACGTGTGCGCGAGGAGTGAGTGTTCTGGCATTTTCCAGTGGAACATGCGGCGGATGACTAAGGTGGGTCAACTGACCTCATTCACAGGCAAGTTGATCAGCAGCCCGCACCGGTGTGCGTCAACGGGAGCCAGGAGTGCGCAAGGTGGTGAGCGCGTCGGCGTGCGCCCCTCCAGATTCGGCCACGATCTCCTCGACGGTCTGCGCCTCCCGCACGGTCGAGAAGACAGCCCCTCCGGTCCCGTCGGGTGCGAAGCCGTAGATGCCGGGCCGGGCCAGGGAGTTGTACGCGTAGTGGTGCGCGAAGTAGTACGCGCCCGTGTCCAGAGCCGCCGCGTAGTCGCCCGGAGCCAGCAGCGGCAGCGCATAGCCCTGGGCGAGCAGGTCGCCCGCGAAGCACGCCGGCCCGGCGACGTCCTGCACCACCTCGGGCCCCGTCTTCGGCCGCCCCTCGCGGTCGTACCCGGCGATCCTCAGCGGCCACGCCCCCGGCGCGTACACCGTCCGCGTCGCCACCTGCACGCCCGCGTGCGTCACCGCCACCGGCCGGCCGCCGGCGCTCTTGGCGTACTCGACCCGCGCCACCAGCGTCCCGTGCTTGGCCAGCAACGACCGTCCGAACTCGGTCACCAGCCCGTAGCGCCCGTCGAACAGCCCCGGCACCGTCTCCTTCAGCACCCGCGCGTAGTCCGCGTACGTCGGTGTCGTCGCGTCCGACGCGAAGTTCACCGGCAGTCCGCCGCCGATGTCGATGGTGTCGATCTGCGGCCGGCCGATCCGCCGGTTGATCTCCTCCGCGAGCCGGTACGTCTCCGCCACGCCCTCGGCCATCAGGGCGAGCGGAACGCCCTGTGATCCGGTGTGCGCGTGCAGCCGGGACAACCAGGGGCGCTCGACGCAGGCCCGCACCACCCACTCGCGCGCCCCCTCGTCCCGCAGCGCCACCCCGAACTTGGAGGTCGCCGTGGCGGTGGACAGCGCCTCGATCGCACCCGCCCCGACCTGCGGGTTCACCCGGATACCGAGGGGTGAGCGACTGGGTGCCATGGGGGCACCTCCCACGCCTTTCGGGCTGTGGGGGAGCATCAGGCCGTCGATGCGCTCCAGCTCCTGAGGGTTGTCGGCGTTGATGGCGATCCCCAGCGCCAGTGCCTCGCGCAGTTCGGCCGGTGTCTTCGCCGGCGAGTCGAGGACGGTCCGGGCCGCCGGCATCCCCGCCGCCCGTGCCAGCGCCAGCTCGCCCGGGCTCGCCACCTCCGCGCCGATCCCCTCCGCCCGCAGCAGCCGCAGCACCGGCACCAGTGGGGCCGCCTTCACCGCGAAGGCGTGCAGTACGGGTGTGCCGGGCGCGGCGACCTCGTCGAAGGCGGCCCGCAACCGGGCCGCGGACTCCCGGATTCCGGCGACGTCGAGCAGTCCGATCAGGGGGTGGCCGGGCCCCAGCAACCCCTGCTCCACGGCCGCCCGGACCGCGTCGTCCCGGCGGACGACCCGCCCCTGGTCGCCCTCGCTCGCATGACTCTTGTCGGCATCGCTCACGACGTCCCCCGTCAGGTCGGCGTCTGCACCCATGCATCCAGCCAAACACCCCAACCGGGCCCACGCCGTCGCCCCCACGTATTGACTAGTTCTATTCAGAGGGTCAGGATGTGAATAACGGCAGCAACAGTCCGCTAGGAGGCAGACCATGTCAGGACCCCGCCCCGTACGAGCTCCGCGCGGTACGGAACTGAGCGCCCTGGGATGGCAGCAGGAAGCCGCCCTGCGGATGCTGCAGAACAACCTCGACCCGGAGGTCGCCGAGCACCCCGACAAGCTCGTCGTCTACGGCGGCACCGGCAAGGCGGCCCGCGACTGGCGTTCCTTCGACGCCATGGTCCGCACGCTCAGGACCCTGAAGCAGGACGAGACCATGCTGGTCCAGTCCGGCCGTCCGGTCGGCGTCATGCAGACCCACGAGTGGGCCCCGCGCGTCCTCATCGCCAACTCCAACCTGGTCGGCGACTGGGCCAACTGGGAGGAGTTCCGCCGCCTGGAGGCCCTCGGCCTGACCATGTACGGGCAGATGACCGCCGGCTCCTGGATCTACATCGGCACCCAGGGCATCCTCCAGGGCACCTACGAGACCTTCGCCGCCGTCGCAGCGAAGAAGTTCAACGGCACCCTCGCCGGGACGATCACCCTCACCGCCGGCCTCGGCGGCATGGGTGGCGCGCAGCCCCTCGCGGTGACCATGAACGACGGCGTCGCCATCTGCGTCGACTGCGACCCCCGGGCCATCGACCGGCGCATCGAGCACCGCTACCTCGACGTGAAGGCCGACAGCCTGGAGCACGCCCTCCAGCTCGCCGTCGAGGCCCGGGACGCCCGCCGCCCGCTCTCCATCGGCCTGCTCGGCAACGCCGCCGAACTGCTGCCGCGGATGCTCGCCGAGGGCGCCCCCGTCGACATCGTCACCGACCAGACCTCGGCGCACGACCCGCTCGCATACCTCCCGGTGGGCGTCGACTTCGACGACATGGCCTCCGCCGCGGCCAAGGACCCGGCCGGGTTCACCACCCGCGCCCGCGAGTCGATGGCCCGGCACGTCGAGGCGATGGTCGGCTTCATGGACGCCGGCGCGGAGGTCTTCGACTACGGCAACTCGATCCGCGGCGAGGCCCAACTCGCCGGGTACGACCGGGCGTTCGCCTTCCCCGGCTTCGTCCCCGCCTACATCCGCCCGCTGTTCTGCGAGGGCAAGGGCCCCTTCCGCTGGGCGGCCCTGTCCGGGGACCCCGCCGACATCGCGAAGACCGACAAGGCGATCCTCGACCTCTTCCCGGAGAACGAGTCCCTGCACCGCTGGATCAAGATGGCGGGGGAGCGCGTCCACTTCCAGGGCCTGCCCGCCCGGATCTGCTGGCTCGGCTACGGCGAGCGGGACAAGGCCGGTGAGCGGTTCAACGACATGGTGGCCTCCGGTGAGCTGGCCGCCCCGCTGGCCATCGGCCGCGACCACCTCGACTGCGGGTCGGTGGCCTCCCCGTACCGCGAGACCGAGGCCATGCTCGACGGCTCCGACGCGATCGCCGACTGGCCGCTGCTGAACGCCATGGTCAACGTGGCCTCGGGCGCGTCCTGGGTCTCCCTCCACCACGGCGGTGGCGTCGGCATGGGGCGCTCCATCCACGCCGGGCAGGTGTCGGTGGCCGACGGCACGAAGCTGGCCGGCGAGAAGATCCGGCGGGTGCTGACGAACGACCCCGGGATGGGTGTCATCCGGCACGTGGACGCGGGGTACGACATCGCGGAGTCGGTCGCCGACGAGCGGGGTGTGCGGGTGCCCATGCGCGAGGGTGACGACGCGTGACCCTTCCGGGAGGTGCAACGGGCGGCAACCGTCCGGCGGAGGCCGGGGCTTCGTCGCCGGGTGCGGGTGCGGGTGCAGCTGCGGGTTCGGCTGTGCCCACCCGTTCCGCCCTGCGGAACGACTGCCCACAGCCGGGCGGCCCACAGCCTGGCGGTGGTGACTCCTTCCACTCCATGTGGCGCGAGCTGCGGCCCATCGGGCGGCACCCCGACTCCGGGGGCTACCGGCGCTTCGCGTGGAGCGGTGCCGACGTCGACTGCCGGGCCTGGTTCAGGGAACAGGCCGAGGGCCGTGGCCTGGCCTACGAGCTGGACCGGAACGGGAACCAGTGGGCGTGGCTCGGGGATCCCGACGCCGGGGACGCCGTCGTCACCGGGTCCCATCTCGACTCCGTACCGGACGGCGGCGCCTTCGACGGCCCCCTCGGAGTCGTGTCCTCCTTCGCCGCGCTCGACGAACTGCGCACGCGTGGCGTCACCCTCGACAAGCCCCTCGCCATCGTCAACTTCGGTGACGAGGAGGGCGCCCGGTTCGGGCTCGCCTGTGTCGGGTCGCGGCTGACCGCCGGAGAACTCGGCGTCGAGCAGGCACACCGGCTGACCGACGGTGACGGGGTCACCCTGCCGCAGGCCATGGCGGCCGCCGGATACGACCCCGACGCCATCGGGCCGGACCCGGAGCGGCTCGCCCGCATCGGTGCCTTCGTGGAACTGCACGTGGAGCAGGGGCGGGCGCTGGACCTCAGCGGCGACCAGGTCGGCATCGCGAGTGCCATCTGGCCGCACGGACGGTGGCGGTTCGACTTCCGGGGCGAGGCCAACCACGCCGGCACCACCCGGCTGATTGACCGGCGTGACCCCATGCTGTCCTACGCCGAGACCGTCCTCGCCGCCCGCCGCGAGGCACGACTCGCGGGGGCCGTCGCCACCTTCGGCAAGATCGCCGTCGAGCCCAACGGCGTCAACGCGATCCCCTCCCTGGTTCGCGGCTGGCTCGACTCCCGCGCCGCCGACCAGGAGTCCCTGGACACCGTGGTCGAAGGGATCGAGAAGGCGGCCCGCGCGCACGCCCGGGAACACGGTGTCGACCTCGACATCGTCCGCGAGTCCTTCACGCCCGTCGTCGAGTTCGACCACGCCCTGCGCGACGAACTCGCCCGCATCCTGGGCACGGACACGGACCTCAACGTCCCCGTCCTCGGTACCGGCGCCGGACACGACGCCGGGATTCTCTCCGGACGCATCCCGACCGCCATGCTGTTCGTACGCAACCCCACCGGCGTCTCGCACTCCCCGGCCGAGTTCGCGACGGAGGACGACTGCGTGGCCGGGGTGACCGCACTCGCCGACGTACTGGAAGGGCTGGCCAGCAGGTGACCCACTCCCCCAAGCGGACGTACTGGCTGGAACACGCCTGGCTCGACACCCACGTCGAGCCGGGGGTCGCCGTCGAGGTCGAGGACGGCCGCATCACCGCCGTCCGCTCGGACACCGACTCCCCACCCCCCGGCGCCGAGATCCTGCGTGGCCTCACCCTCCCCGGCCTCGCCAACGCCCACTCGCACGCCTTCCACCGCGCCCTGCGCGGCACCGTCCAGGTCGGCTCGGGGACCTTCTGGACCTGGCGCGAGGTCATGTACTCGTTCGCCGACAGGCTGACCCCCGAGACCTACCTCGCGCTCGCCCGGGCCGTGTACGCCGAGATGGCCCTGGCCGGCATCACCGCCGTCGGCGAGTTCCACTACGTGCACCACGCCCCGGGCGGCACCCCCTACGCCGACCCGAACGCGATGGGTGAGGCACTGATCCAGGCCGCCGCAGACGCTGGTGTCCGCATCACCCTCCTCGACACCGCCTATCTCTCCTCCGGCTTCGGACAGCCGCCCAACACCCACCAGCTCCGCTTCTCCGACGGCAGCGCGGACGCCTGGGCCGAACGCTGTTCAGTTCTCAAGGAACGGGATCACGCGCGGATCGGGGCCGCCATCCACTCCGTACGGGCCGTACCCGCCCGGCAGTTGGCGACCGTGGCGCGGTGGGCGGAGGAGCGGCGGGCCCCGCTCCATGTGCACCTGTCCGAGCAGACCGCCGAGAACGACGCCTGCCGGACCGCCCACGGGTGCACGCCCACCCAGCTGCTCGCCGACCACGGAGTCCTCGGGCCGCGCACCACGGGCGTCCACAACACGCACCTCACCCCCGAGGACATCGCCCTGCTCGGCGACTCGACGACCGGCACCTGCATGTGCCCGACGACGGAGCGCGACCTCGCCGACGGCATCGGTCCCGCCGTCGCCCTGCAGAAGGCCGGCTCGTCCCTCTCCCTCGGCTCCGACAGCCACGCCGTCATCGACCTGCTCGAAGAGGCGCGCGCGATGGAGCTGAACGAGCGCCTGCGCACCCGCACCCGCGGCCACTGGACCGCCGCCGCCCTGCTGAGGGCCGCCTCCGCCGACGGTCACGCGGCCCTCGGCTGGGGCGAGGCCGGCACCATCGAGGCGGGCGCGCTCGCCGACCTCACGACGATCGCGCTCGACTCCGTCAGGACAGCGGGCCCACTGCCCAGGCTCGGAGCCGAGACGGCCGTATTCGCGGCGACGGCAGCGGATGTACGGCACACGATCGTGGGCGGACGGCACGTCGTACGCGACGGGGCGCACACGCTCGTCCCCGATGTGCCGCACGCTCTGTCGCGGGCCGTGGAAGCCCTGCGCGCGTAGCCCCCGCGCCCGTACCGTCCGCCGAACTCCGCCCCCGCGAGGACATGATGAGCAGCACCACCGGCACCACGACCGGCACGACCACCGTCATCACCAACATCGCCACGCTGGTCACCAACGACCCCTCCCTGGGTGACGGATCTCCCCTCGGACTGATCCAGGACGCGGCCGTCGTCATCGACGGTGACCGCATCGCGTGGACCGGTGAATCAAGCAAAGCACCCGCCACTGACAATCGGGTCGACGCCGGTGGCCGGGCGGTCCTGCCGGGCTTCGTCGACTCCCACTCCCACCTGCTCTTCGCGGGCGACCGGACGCAGGAGTTCAACGCCCGGATGTCGGGGCGCCCGTACAGCGCGGGCGGCATCCGTACGACGGTCGCGGCGACCCGCGCGGCGACGGACAGCGAACTGGAGACCAACCTCACCCACTACCTCGCCGAAGCCCTCCGCCAGGGCACGACCACCTTCGAGACCAAGTCCGGCTACGGCCTGACCGTCGCCGACGAGTCCCGCGCCCTGCGCATCGCCGCCGCCCACACCGACGAGGTCACCTACCTCGGCGCCCACATCGTCTCCCCGGACCACGCCGACGACCCCGCCGCCTACGTCGCCCTGGTCACCGGCGAGATGCTCGACGCGTGCGCCCCGTACGCCCGTTGGATCGACGTCTTCTGCGAGAAGGGTGCCTTCGACGGCGACCAGGCCCGCGCGATCCTCACGGCGGGCAAGGCGAAGGGGCTGCACCCCCGCATCCACGCCAACCAGTTGTCGTACGGCCCCGGTGTCCAGCTCGCTGTCGAACTCGACGCGGCCAGCGCCGACCACTGCACCCACCTGACGGACGCCGACATCGACGCGCTGGCCTCCGGCAACACGGTGGCGACGCTCCTCCCCGGCGCCGAGTTCTCCACCCGCGCCGAGTGGCCGAATGCCCGCCGCCTCCTGGACGCCGGCGTCACCGTCGCCCTGTCCACCGACTGCAACCCGGGCTCGTCCTTCACGTCCTCCGTGCCCTTCTGCATCGCGCTCGCGGTACGGGACATGGGGATGACGCCGGACGAAGCGGTGTGGTCGGCCACGGCGGGCGGGGCGCGCGCACTGCGCCGGGAGGACATCGGCCGCCTCACGCCGGGCGCGTACGCCGACCTGACCCTGCTCGACGCCCCGAGCCACGTCCACCTGGCCTACCGGCCGGGGGTTCCGCTGGTCAGCGGGGTGTGGCGGCGGGGAGTCCGTGCGGTCTGAAGAGTTCTTACGTCCCTTGTTCCTGTCCAGGAATCCGGCCAGCTCGACCAAGGCCATCCGACTTGACTTGATCTCGTCAGCACTCGCGCCCAAGCGATCGTGCAGCAGCTGATCACGTGGACGCGTACGACGCTGGTGTCCAGCAAGAACCAGTGACGCCTACCACTGACGGACACGGCTGGCACGTCGCGGACGGCCCGAACTCTCCTACGGGCGAGTGCGGGCCGTCGCTGTTGCGGCGCGGGTTCAGCAGCTGGAAGCGGAGCTGATGCGGACCTTGTCGACCACCCATGAGTTGAAGGTGGTGGTGCTGTCGGGCGGGGTGCAATACGTTTCGCCGTTGGTGAAGTGCGTGTACACGACGTCGTCGTGGCGGGTGTTCACCATGCTGGTGGCGCCCTTGCTGGCACCGAGGTTCTGCCAGCCGCTGGTGACGTCCTTGAACGAGCCCGTCTTCGTGGACCCCTTGTAGAAACAGACGTACGGGTAAGGGCAGTCGGCGGCAGCGGACTGTGGCGCCGCCGAGGCCAGCGGGGCGAAGGCCAGGCCGGAGCCCACTGCCACGGCGGCCACGGAGAGGGTGAGGCGCTTGCGTATTCTCATCGGGTCGGTTCCCTTCCCGGTCACGGGCCGGGTCCCCCTGTTGGATCCCCCGAGTTGGCCCGTGGTGCGAGTTGACGTGGCGCCGGCGGTCGCTCGGCGCCGCGGGGTTGCTGGGCCAAGAACCTAGGGGCGGCACCGGCGCCCGGGTAGACGGACACCGGTCAAAATTCAGCGGCAAGGCTCGGTCACGGAGATGCTCAACGCCGCCTCAACGTCCACGCCGCAGCGCGTCCATCCTGACTACCGCAGATGTGATCAGGCGGTCGCGTCGAACAGGCCCGACTTCACTCCTCGTATGAGGTGGGCCAACGGGGAGGCGGTGGTGGTGAGTTCGGTGTCGGGGGCGTCGCTCTCGCGGAGGCGGACGTGCTCTCCGGTGCCGGTCAGTTCGACGCAGGTGTTGCCGTCGCCGCCGTCGGAGAAGGTGGACTTCTGCCAGAGCAGGGTGTGGTTCATGGCGGGCCTCACATCTCCTTCGTCAGGCGGTGAATGAAATCCCGCGATGCCACGGGGTCCAACGTCGCCTTCTCCACCTTATGGAAGAGCGTTCGAAGTTGAGCCAGCTGGGCTTCCTCATCAATGAACGCGGTCCCGGTAGGCGCGTCTCGCAGGCCGGTGTCCAGCCGGGGGACTCTGCCGCCGGTGTACATCATCGAAGCCCCGGCGCCGGCGAATCCGTCCTGATCGGTGGGGATGATGCGGACGGTGACGTGGCCCTGCTCAATCTGGTCGAGGATCTGCCGGAGTTGAGCATGGGACGCCTGGCGGTCCGCCACGCGAATGCGCAGAGCGAACTCGTGGATCAGCGTTTCGTAGGGGGTTGGAGTCTCGCCTTCGATGACGGTGCGACGCCTCATCCGGTGCTCCACCCGAGGGGCAAGTTCGCTTTCAGGCAGGCCGGGGACCATGTATGTGTAGACCGCGCGTGCGTAGTCGGCCGTCTGTAGAAGTCCCGGCACATGCGTGATCACCACCTCGCGGAGGAATGCCGCATGGTGTTCGACCTCGGCGACGTCCAGGAACACCGGGGGCAGTACTCCCCGGTAGTCCTCCCACCAGCCACGGGTGCGATCGGTCGCCATCGTGGTGAGGGCCTCGATCAACGCCTCGTCCGTACAGGCGTAGTGGGCCGCCAGGCGTCGTACGCGTTCCGCGCTCACGCCTGCGACGCCGGACTCGATCTGGCTCATCTGGACCGCGTCAGCACCGAGCAATGCTGCGGCTTCCCGGGCCTTCATGCCCGTCGCCTCACGTAGTTTGCGCAGCTCAGCGCCAAGTCGCAGCCTGCGGGCCGTGAGATGCCTCTTCGGCGGCAACCGGCACCTCCTCGTTTCAACTGCCCTGCGTGCGTACCTCGTTCGGGGGTCAGAATACGACACTGGCTTGCAGCTTCCTAATGTTAGGAAATACCGTCAGTGACGCAACGCACACACTGCGGAAGCGCACCACTCCGTCCTGCCATGACGGCTGCGGCAATGCCACCGCCCGCCACTCACCACCCACCACATCCCCTGGAGCTGCCGCATGCCCGAAAACGAACCCGTGTCCGAGCCCTGGGAGTACTCCCTCTCCATCCCCAACGACCCCCGCGCCGTCACCATCTGCCGCCGCACCCTCCGCCTGATCCTCACCATGCACGGCCTGATCCGCCTCGCCGACACCGCCGAACTCCTCGCGACCGAGCTGATCGCCAACGCCGTACTCCATACCAAGGGCCCCGCGACCCTCCGTGTCCGCTGGTCGGCCGGCGTCCTGCGGATCGGGGCGTGGGACGCGGACCCCCGGCCTCCGGAGCCTCCCGGCGAATTGGCGAACCTCACGGACGCGGAGGGAGGCAGGGGCCTGGCCATGGTTCAAGCCTGCGCCGACGTCTGGGGCTGGCAGCCGCTCTCCAGATTCGGCAACCGGGGCAAGTACGTGTGGTGTGACCTGGTCGCCGCGTAGCTCGTTGATCGAGTCGGACAGAAAGGAGAGCCGATGGTCGGCTCGTCGCACGAGGCGCTGCACCGGATCTTCCAGAAGGATCCCGCTCTACTGACCCGTGCCTTGCAGCACGTCTTACGCGTCCCCTTCCCCGAGCCCCGCGACTTCGCCGCGATGAACGTGGACCTCACCGAGATCGAGCCGGTCGAGCGACGCGTGGACACGCTGTTGCGTGCGGAGACCGATGACGGCGTCTACCTCCTGGTCGTCGAGTCCCAGGGCAAGCCGGACGAGAGGAAGCGTGGCAGTTGGCCGTACTACCTCAGCTACCTGCACGAGAAGTACCGCTGTGAACCGGTGTTCATCGTCATCACCCAGAACAGCGCCACGGCCCGCTGGGCGGCGGAGCCCATTCATCTCGGGGTTCGGGGATGCCCGTCGCTGACGGTACGGCCGTTCGTGCTGGGGCCGGACAACGTGCCGGTGATCGTCGACGAGCGGGAGGCCCAACGGGACGTACCCCTTGCGGTGCTTTCGGCGATGACACACGGCAAGGGCCCGCGGGCCGCCGTCATACTGGAATCCCTGGCAGCCGCCCTGCGGACCATCGACGCGGACAGTGCCGCGGTCTTCGTGCAGTTCGTCGACTCATGCCTGGCAGACCCCCAGGCCCAGCAGATGTGGAGGGACTTGATGACGGCGATCCAGTACTTCTGGCGGCACCCGCTGGCGGAGCAGGTGCGCGAGGAAGGGCGTGAGCAAGGCCGTGAGGAAGGCCGTGAGCAAGGCCGTGAAGAAGGACGCGAGGAAGGGCGTGCCTCGGAGAGGGCGCAGATGATCCTTCGTAATCTCCGGCGCCGCCGGATCGACGTCCCCGATTCTGTCCGCGAGCGCATTCTCTCTTCCACCGACCTGGACGAGCTCGACGCCTGGATCGACCGCTCCTACGAGGTCACCGACGCCGTGGATCTGTTCGGCGAAGGTTTCTGAGGCCATGGCACGGGTCCAGTACTTCTGGCGGCACCCGCTGGCCGAGCAGGTGCGAGAAGAAGGCCGCGAGGAGGGCCGCAAGGAGGTCCGGGCTCAGGAGCGAGCCGCTTTCCTCCTGCGCACTCTCCAGTGGCGCCAGATCGACGTCCCCGACCAGGTCCGTGACCGCGTCCTCTCCTCCACCGACCTGGACGAGCTCGACGTCTGGATCGACCGCTCCTACCAGGTCACCGACGCGTCAGAGCTGTTCGCCGACGGCTCGTGAGCCGTAGGACTGCCGGGTGCGGGGAGCTCGCCCCGCGCCCGCCCGTGGCCGTCACCCGCGTCCCGGGACAATCCCGTCACCGCGCCCATGCAACCCCACACCCTCCCCACGCGTGACAAGGCAATGAGGGCACGACCCCTCGGACCAGTGATGCGGAGGGGCAATGCGTGACGCACGCGTCTTCGACGATTTCTACGCCGGCCATGTGCGTCGGCTGACCAGCCAGATGTACACCATGACCGGCAGCCTCGCCGAGGCCGAGGACCTGACGCAGGAGGCGTTCGCCCGGGCCTGGCAGAACTGGGAGAAGGTGTCCGGCTACGCGGACCCGGAGGCGTGGGTGCGGTCGGTGGCCTGCCGGCTCCGGGTGAGCGTCTGGCGGAAGGCGGCCAACCGGCTCACGGCCCACCGTCGGCACGGCATACCCGACGAGGTACCCGATGTCAGCCCCGACTACGTCGCGATCGTCGCGGCGTTGCGGCGCATCCCCTACGAACAGCGGCGGGCCATCGTGCTGCATCACCTGGTCGGGCTGTCCGTCGAGGACACCGCACGGGAGACCGAGGTCCCGGCGGGAACGGTCAAGGCCCGGCTGTCCCGTGGGCGCCAGTCGATGGCGCAGTATCTGTCCGAGGTCGGGGTCGGGGGCGACCGCCCGTCTCCAGGGACTCACGTACGTATCGAACGCCCCGGCTCCGCCGACCAGGAGGTGCACCACCATGACTGAGGACTTCGAGTCCGTCCTCCGGGGAGGGTCCGAGGAGCTCGCCGTGCGAACCAGCGGGCGGCCTGCCTCGGTGGTCCGGGCGCGCGGCGACAGGCTGCGGCGCCGTCACCGGATGGCCACCGCCGCCCTGGGCGTCGCCCTGATCGCGGCGGTCGGCGGCGGTGCCTTCGCCGTCACGGGTCATTCCCACCAGGCCGATCCACCCGAGGCGGTCCTGAGCCCGACCACACCGCCGGCGTCCACGGCCCCGCCGACCGTGGCCCCGAAGACCCACGGCGCGGCGCCGGACGACCCGGCGGTCACCTCACCGTCGGCGACTTCCCCGGCGTGCCGTTCCCTGGTGGTGCCGCAGGAGGTCAAGGACGCGGTGACTTCGGCGTACCGGCGATCGCAGCCGGGGTTGGTGCACATCGCCCCGGTCAAGGGCACCTTCTACTACGGCGAGTGCGACGGCGTTCTGTACGCGGGGACCGCCTTCACGCCGACGGCCGGCGCCACCGAGAACGAGCTGGTCCAGGTCCAGGACGAGGGGGCCGCGGAGAAGTACTTCAGCAAGGCCGGGGCCAAGGGCGGCGCGTGGACCTTCGTGGCCAGTGACGGGTTCCCGCGCGATCCCCGGGGCTGCGCCGCCATCCCGCAGATCCCCGCACAACTGGCCGCGCTCTGGGGCGACTGCCTCGCCCGGCCCTGATCCGAGGCCCCACCTCGAAGGACAGCAGGGACAACTGTGACCCGGCCCATACCGGGCCGGGTCGCTCAGTCATACTCGGCTGCGCTCGCCGTCACTCCTCGACGGTCAACCCCTTGCGCAGCTTCACCAGGGTGCGCGACAGCAGCCGCGACACGTGCATCTGCGAGATGCCGAGTTCGTCGCCGATCTCGGACTGCGTCATACCCGCGACGAAGCGGAGGGACAGGATCTTCCGGTCCCGGGAGGGAAGTTCGGCGATCAGCGGCTTCAACGACTCGACGTACTCGATGCCTTCGAGCCCGTGGTCCTCGTAGCCGATACGGTCCGCGAGGGCGCCCTCGGCGTCGTCCTCCTCGGGCTGGGCGTCCAGCGACGAGGCGGTGTACGCGTTCGACGCGGCCATGCCCTCGACGACCTCGTCCTTCGAGAGGCCGAGGCGCTCCGCGAGCTCCTGCACGGTCGGGGCGCGGTCGAGCTTCTGGGCCAGCTCGTCGCCGGCCTTGGCCAGGTCGAGCCGGAGCTCCTGAAGCCGGCGCGGGACGCGCACGGACCAGGAGGTGTCACGGAAGAAACGCTTGATCTCGCCCACGATGGTTGGCATCGCGAAAGTGGGGAACTCCACTCCACGGCTGAGTTCGAAGCGGTCGATCGCCTTGATCAGGCCGATCGTGCCGACCTGGATGATGTCCTCCATCGGCTCGCTGCGGGAGCGGAAGCGGGAGGCGGCGAACTTGACCAGGGCGAGGTTGAGTTCGACGAGCGTGTTGCGGACGTACGAGTACTCGTGCGTCCCCTCCTCCAGCGACTCGAGGCGCGCGAAGAGGGTCTTGGACAATGCCCGTGCGTCCACCGGGCCCACCTCGGTGTAAGGCGGGATCTCCGGAAGCCCGGCGAGTAGGTCGTCCTGCTCGATGGGATCCAGATGTTCCGGTAGGGATGTCGACGTCGCCTGCTGGGTATGCGATGCGTCGAGCCGGGGTGACATGATGTCCTCCATCGTTCTCGGCATATGGCTGCCGAAGCCGGTTTGTGCACTGCGGTGTGCGGCGCCTCCGAAGCCGACCGTGTCGAATACGTGTCTCTACTAGCCCTACCCGGTTTCCCGAGGCCACCGCAAGTGCATAATGTTCGGTTATGTCCGTTTGTGGGTGATTGTTCAGGTGTCGGAGACTGTGGAGAAGGCGTAGTGTTCGGGGGCGTCAGTCAGCAGCCACGACGTCGGGAGAGAAGACGGCATGGACCGCGGGACAGTCGGCAGCGCACAGTCGGGCCGGCTTCTGGTCGAGGTTCGGGAAGCGGGCCCTAGTGCCGTCGTGACCCCGGCGGGTGAGTTGGACCACCACACCGCCGATTTGTTGCGCGAGCCACTCGATGAGTGCCTCGCCAAGGGATTCAGTCGCCTGGTGGTGGACTGCTCACGCCTGGAGTTCTGCGACTCCACCGGGCTGAACGTGCTGCTGGGTGCGCGTCTGAAGGCGGAGGCAGCCGGGGGTGGAGTGCATCTGGCGGGGATGCTGCCCGTGGTGTCGCGCGTCTTCGAGATCACGGGGGCGGATGCGGTCTTCACTGTCCATGACACCCTGGAATCGGCCCTGGCCGGCGAATCGGGCGAGGCCGACGAGTCCGGCTGAGACGCCGCGCCGAGTCCGGGTGACGCCTCGTTCGTCCCCCTGGCGCCGGCGCTTTCCGGGCGTTACGCCTTACGTGCCGAAATACGGGGGTGTTCGCTCGGTCCGGTCGGGCAGGAGACATCCGTACCCGCTGTGCGGGGCCGGCCGGGCGTACCGACCGAGTAGTGACGTTTTGAATCGTGAACTGGTGAATCGGTGAGGTGAAGCGCTGATGAGCATCACCCGGCCTAACCCGCCGGGCGACCGCGGTCCGGAGCCCAGCGGCGCTTCCGGGGCGTCCGAGGGGGGCGTGCCGTCGACCGGGGTTTCCGACGGGGGCGCGGCCGTGTCGTCAGGGGGGCGTCAGGTGCGTGGGCTGAGCTTCGACGGGCAGAGTGGTGTCGTTCCCCTCGCCCGAGATTTCACCCGGCAGGCGTTGTACGAGTGGGGCTGGCTGCCCGCGGCCGGCGCCGATCAGCGGGCCGCAGCCGAGGATGTCCTCCTCGTCGTCTCGGAACTGGTCACCAACGCCTGCCTGCATGCCGAGGGGCCGGACGAACTGCGGATCACCTGCGACAACAAGGTGATCCGGCTGGAGGTCTCCGACAAGGGCGCCGGCCAGCCGTCCCCGCGCACCCCGCACCGCGCCGGACGACCCGGGGGCCACGGCATGTTCATCGTGCAGCGGCTGTGCCTGGACTGGGGTGTGGTGCGCAGTCCCGGGTCCGCGGGCAAGACGGTGTGGGCGGAGCTCGGGGCGCCCGCGTGAATCCCGTACGGGGCTCTGCGCATGGCTCTGTACGGAGCTCCGCGGCGAGTTCCGTCATGAGACCTGTCTAGGGTTACCCACGGTTCGCACGCTTCGTCACGCGTCACCTCACCCACGCCGGATCGCCACAGATCCGGCGTTCACTTTGTCTTCCTTCCTCTCGAGCCCCGGCGTACCTTGACGGCCGATCTGATGTGCCGTCAGAAACGCCTTCGGGAATGAGGGGACCGTGTCGAACCGGACGTACCAGAAACGAACCGTCGCGCTCGCGTCCGCCGCGGCCCTGGCCGGCTCGGCGGTGCTGATGGCAGCACCGGCCGCCCACGCCGAGGTCGTCGACGTCAACTACCGCTGCGAGACACCGATCGGCGTCAAGTCGGCGCTCTCGCCCATCGACATCAAGGGCGTCAAGAGCGGCGGCGCCTACCGGGTCACCATGTCGTGGCAGAAGGGCGTCTCCTCCAGCCCGGTCGAACTGGGCAAGGGGTCGATGAACCCGAGCGCCACCATCAAGCTGGGCGGCGCGGACAGCGGCACGCTGACCGTCAGCGGTCCCGCCAACCAGGCCGCGATCCCCGCCAACAGCCCGATCAAGATCAACGACCTGTCGGGCACGTACACCCCGAAGAAGTCCGGCAAGGTCACCTTCACGGCGGGCGTGCTCACCATCAAGGCGCTCGGTACGACGACGACCTGCACGCCGACCGGCAGCCCGCAGCCGTCGCTGTCCCTGGACGTGACGGCGGCGGGCGGGAGCTCTTCGGGCGGGAGCTCTTCGGGAGGCAGCTCCTCGGGAGGCAGCTCCTCGGGAGGCGCCCAGAGCGGCGGCGGCTCGGGCGGCGACTCCGGCACCGCACTCCCGCAGACCGGACCCGAGGACTCCGCGGTCGCCCTCGGCACGCTCGGCGGCACGGTGCTGCTCGCGGGCGCGGCGGGCGCGCTGTGGCTGACCCGGAGGAACCAGGCGGCCCGCCGCTGACCGTGCCCGCAGGCGACCGCCGTCGCCGTCAGCATCCGCCCCCGCTGGTCCCATCCGCATCCGCCCGCCCTGGTTCCCTCCGCACCAACCCGCCACTGGAGCCCATCCGCACCGCCCGCCGCTGGAGCCGCCCGATGCCGTCCACCGACCGTGCCCTCCTCAGCACCCTGCGCCGGTCCCTCCTGCCGCTGCTCGGCGCGGCTCGGGCCGCCACCGGAGCCGAGGATGCCAAGGCCGCCCAGGCCGCCCACGGCTGGTTCGACGGGCCCGATCCGGCCGCGATGGCCGGGACGCCGTGGGCGGGTGCCCGGATGACGGGAGCCGGAACGTGAGCGGAAAGGTGCGGATCTGGGCGTTGGTGATGGTGCTCGCGCTGCTCCTGCTGCCTCTGGAGGGCACCGCGACCGCGGCCGGCCGGCCGGGCGTGAAGCTGTCCACCGCGCAGGCGGGCACCGGGGGTTCGGTGACCGTCACCGGCAGCGGCTGGCGGGAGCGGGCGCTGCTGATGATCCTGATCTGCGGGCGGGCCGTACCGTCCCGGGGCGTGGTCGGCGGCACCAACTCCTGCGCCAACGCGGACGGCCGGGCCGTGACCACCGACGGGCGGGGCCGGTTCAGCCGGAAGCTGCCGGTCGCCGAGCCGCCGGTGCCCTGTCCCTGCGTGGTGCACGTGGCGACGGTGACCGGGGCGCAGGCCCAGGCCGACGCGATCTTCCAGGTGGCCGGGCACCCGGTCGAGCCGCTGCCCGAAGAGCCGGCCGGCGGCCGCCTGTCGGTGCTCACGGACACCCGGCTCGACGGCTCCAGCGGGCTGCTGACCTGGTTCGGGGCGCCGCCCGACCGCACCCTCGTCCTCACCGTCGGCAACGTCGGCACCTCCGCCGTCAAGGACCCCGTCTTCCAGGTCGGCACCACCCACGGAGTGTTCGCCCCGCAGTGGGAGGAACAGCAGTGGCGCGGCACCCTCCGGCCCGGCGGGAAGGCACGGATCAAGCTGCCCGTCGAGCTGTCGGCGGGCGCGCACGGCGACTACACGGTCTCGCTGAAGTACGGCGGGAAGGTCCTCGCCGAGCAGCCCTGGGAGGTGGGGCGACCCTGGGGCGTGACCCTGTTCTGGATCCTGGCCTGCCTGGTCGTACCGGCCGCGCTGTTCCGCGCCGGGATGGCGGTGGTGGACCGGGTACGGCCGCGCCGGGCGGGCGGCGTCCGGCACCGTGGCCTCAGGCTGCCCCGACTCCCGCTGCGCCCGCCCTGGTCGGGGACCGCCGGCGCTGCGGGACCGGACACCCGCGGTGCTCGCCGTACGAAGACCGGCGAGGTCTTCGGACCGAAGGCCCCCGCGCAGTCGCCCCCCTCCGCTTCGACCCTGCCGTGGTTCGTTCCGGACGCCGGTCCGGGCACGGCTGGCCGGCTCTCCGCACCGCACGACGACAGTCCGACGAGTCCTACGACTCCCACCACGAAGGGACCAACGTGAGCGAGCGAAGGAGAGTCATACCGGCCCACCGGCCGAGAAGAGCGGGCGCGGCGGGCCTCGCGCTGGTGCTCGGCGGGGCGGGCGTGCTGCTCGGGGCGACCGCGGGGCCCGCGCAGGCCGCCGAGGTGTCGTACGCGACCCGCTGCGTGCCGCCCGCCGCGGCGAACCTGCCTCCCGTCGACGGCACCACCAAGGCGGAGATCACCGCACCGGCCACCGCGAAGGTCGGCGACGAGGTCGAGGTGGTGTGGAAGTTCGTGCAGGCCGCCTCGAAGAACCCGGACCTGATCGACCTGCCCGCGAACTCCGTCCAGCCGTCCGGAACGCTGAAGGCGGCCGGCGCGCAGACCACCGCCGTCGCCATGGAGGGGCCGCGTGAGAACCCGGCGATCCCCAAGGGCGGGGACATGGTGCTGTCCGACATGAAGGGCAAGCTGAAGCTGACGGCGCCGGGCGAGGTCACCCTGACGCCGGACGCGTACGCCATCAACGTCATGACGACGGACACCAAGTGCGCGCCCACGGCGGCGGTGCAGCCGGCCGCGACCATCAAGGTGACCGCGGGGGAGGGCACTCCGACCCCGACCCCGACCTCCACCCCGACTCCGACTCCGACTCCGACTCCGACCCCCACTGGCTCCCCGACCGCCACCGAGAGCGAGGACGACGGGACCGGGCAGACCGACTTCACCGGCAAGGAGGTCCAGGTGCCGTACGCCTGCAAGACGCCCATCGGCGACAAGAACGCGACCTCGCCGGTGCAGATCAACGCGAAGAAGAACGGCGGGAGTTACGACCTCACCGTCCGCTTCAAGGGGTCGGTGATGGACAGCCCGGCCGCCATTCCCAAGGACTCGGTCAAGCCGTCGATGGAGGTGGTCCTCGGCGGTGCCGACAAGGGCACGGTGCACGTGGAGGGCCCGACCAACGCGGAGCCCATCAACGCCGGTGACCCGATGACGATCCCGGACCTGAAGGGCACCTACAAGCCGGGCGCGAGCGGCGAGTCCACGCTGTCGCCGGGCGTCCTGACGGTCAAGGCCCTCGGCACCACCACGACCTGCACACCGACCAAGTCGGAGGTCTCGCTCACCCTGGACACCACCCAGCAGGCGAGCGGTGCGTCCGGCGGCGGCTCGGCCGGCTCCTCGGGCTCGGGCGGCACCTCCGGTACGACGTCCGGTGGTGGCCTGGCCGAGACCGGCGCCGAGTCGGACGGCGCCCTCAAGGCACTCGGCCTGGTGGCCGGGACGGCGGTACTGCTGGGCGGCGCGGTGTTCACGTTCATGCCGGGACGGCGGAGGTCGCGCTGACCCCGGCCGGGGCCACGATGCGTTGAGGGCCACCGCACCGGGCAGGTGCGGTGGCCCTCAGCACATCAGACGGGGTCGGCAGGCCTCAGCGGACGTCGCCCATCAGGGACTTCACCTTGCGGCGGTACATCCACACCGCCACGCCCGCGAGGGCGGCGAGGACCGCCTCTCCGAGGACGGCGGGGGTGCCGCTGAGGTCCACACCGGCGATCGCCGGGTTGGACAGCAGGCTGGTGACCGAGTCGCCCGCGGTGACCGCGAGGAACCAGACGCCCATCATCTGGCTGGCGTACTTGGCCGGTGCCATCTTCGTGGTCACCGACAGGCCGACCGGGGAGAGGCACAGCTCGCCGACGGTCTGGATGAAGTAGATGCCCACCAGCCACATCGGGCTGACCTCGGTGCCGTTGGACGCCATGCCCAGCGGGATCAGGAAGAAGAAGAACGAGACGCCGACCAGGACCAGACCCATCGAGAACTTCACGATGGTGCTCGGCTCCCTGCCCTGGCGGTTGAGCCAGACCCACACGAAGGCGAAGACCGGGGCCAGCGCCATGATGAACAGCGGGTTCAGCGACTGGTACCAGGAGGACGGGAAGTCGAACCCGAGCAGCGAGCCAGCCGCCTTGCCCTCACCGAACGCCTGGACGGTGGACGCGCCCTGGTCGTAGATCATCCAGAACACGGCGGCCGCGACGAAGAACCAGATGTAGGCGGTCATCTTCGACTGCTCGGTGCCCGAGAGGTCCTTGTCCCGCTTGATGCGCAGCAGCACGCCCGCCGGCACGATCAGGCCGATGACGGTGAGCGGGATCATCGCCCAGTTCAGGGTGAAGTGGCCGGTGAAGCCGACGACGCCGTAGAAGACGGCCGCCGCGATCAGCCAGAGCAGGCCCTTGCGCAGCCAGGCCGCGCGCTCCTCGGCCGCCAGCGGCTTGGGCACGACACTGCTGGTCGGGCTCAGGTGGCGGGTGCCGAGCAGGAACGCGGCGAGACCGATCGCCATACCGACCGCGGCCATTCCGAAGCCGAGATGCCAGTTGACCTCCTGGCCGACGGTGCCGATGGCCAGCGGGGCGAAGAACGCGCCCGCGTTGATGCCCATGTAGAAGATCGTGAAGCCGCCGTCGCGGCGCGGGTCCTCGGGGCCGTCGTACAGGTGGCCCACCATCGTGGAGATGTTGGCCTTGAGCAGACCGGAACCGGCCGCGACCAGCGCCAGACCCGCGAAGAACGGTGCCTGACCGCCGGGCAGCGCCAGCACGAGGTGGCCGGACATGATGGTGACGGCGGCGATGGCGACCGTCTTGCGCGGCCCCCAGACCCGGTCACCGAGCCAGCCGCCGGGCATGGCGAGCAGGTACACCATCGCCGAGTACACGGAGACGATCACCGTGGTGGTGGCCACGTCCATGGCCAGGCCGCCACCCATGCTGCCCTTGCCGGCGCCGGGGCCGCCGGAGAGCAGATAGACGGTGAGCAGGGCCTTCATGCCGTAGTAGGAGAATCGCTCCCACATCTCGGTCATGAAGAGAGTGGCCAGTCCGCGGGGGTGGCCGAAGAAGGTCTTTTCGGATCCGGGGGTGACCGAGTCCTTCGTCAGGCTGGACGCCATGGTCGATCCTTGCTGGGGTGCTTTCCTTTCAAGGCCGGTGGGTGACCGGCCCGCACACAAAAGAGACCTTCAGCGTCAAATCCTCGCCAAAGGTCCCCACGGTGCTGCAGGCGTTCATTCACCATACGGCAGCACAGCGCCGGAAAAAAAAGGACTTGAGACCCGAATCACAGGTAAGACGGGAACCTCACACGCCCCTTCCAAGGTCTTTACGACAATCGCACCTCATAGACGGAGGTTCGCATCACAGTGCCTCGCCGGTCGGGCCCCGTACGTCCAAAGGTAAGAACAACGGGCGTCGATCACACCCCAGCTCCTGGCCTGCGCGGTTTACCATCGGCTCATGACCCGTGTACTGCTCGCCGAGGACGACGCGTCCATCTCGGAGCCGCTGGCCCGCGCACTGCGCCGGGAAGGGTACGAGGTCGAGGTGCGTGAGGACGGCCCCACCGCGCTCGACGCCGGAACGCAGGGCGGTGTCGACCTGGTCGTCCTCGACCTGGGTCTGCCCGGCATGGACGGTCTCGAAGTGGCCCGCCGGCTGCGCGCCGAGGGCCTCACGGTCCCGATCCTCATCCTGACCGCGCGCGCCGACGAGGTGGACACCGTCGTCGGCCTCGACGCGGGCGCCGACGACTACGTCACCAAGCCGTTCCGGCTCGCCGAACTGCTCGCCCGGGTGCGGGCCCTGCTGCGGCGCGGCGCCGCCGAACCGGCCCAGCCGCCCGCCACCCACGGGGTGCGCATCGACGTCGAGTCGCACCGCGCCTGGATGGGCGACGAGGAGCTCCAGCTCACCGCCAAGGAGTTCGACCTGCTGCGGGTGCTGGTACGGGACGCCGGCCGGGTCGTCACCCGCGACCAGCTGATGCGGGAGGTCTGGGACACCACCTGGTGGTCGTCGACCAAGACCCTCGACATGCACATCTCCTGGCTGCGCAAGAAACTCGGTGACGACGCGGCGAACCCCCGGTACATCGCGACGGTGCGCGGTGTGGGGTTCCGGTTCGAGAAGAGTTAGGCGCAGCCGTTCGTCGTCGAGGCGCACCCGTTCGCCGTCACGGCGCACCCGTCGTCGTCAAGGCGCACCGTTCGTCGTAAAGCTGCCCGGAGGGCCCCGTGCGTCGCCGTCTGATCCAGTCCACCCTCGCCGTGGTGCTCGTCGTGATCGCCGTGTTCGGGGTGTCCCTCGTCATCGTCGAGACCCGCACCATCAGCACCAGTGCGCAGGAGCGGGTGGACTCCGAGGCGCAGCGGCTGGCCAGCATCGTGGACAGCAGACTGCTCACCTCGGCGACCGTGGACGCGCGGATCCTGCGGGACCAGGTGGCGCAGGATCGATACGCCATGATCCGGATTCCGGGGGAGCGCACCATCGAGGTGGGCACCCGGCTGCCCGGTGACGTGATCCGGGGCAAGGCCGACGGCGAGGAGGGCGAGACCGTCGTCGTCGAGGAGCCGCGCTCCTCGGTGACCCGCGAGGTCGGCCGGACCCTGCTGATCATCGGGCTGGTCGCACTGCTCGCGGTGATCGCCGCGGTCCTGCTGGCGATCCGCCAGGCCAACCGGCTCGCCTCCCCGCTCACCGACCTCGCGGAGACCGCCGAACGCCTCGGCTCCGGCGACCCACGCCCCCGGCACAAGCGGTACGGCGTCCCCGAGCTGGACCGGGTCGCCGATGTCCTCGACTCCTCCGCCGAGCGCATCGCCCGCATGCTCACCGCGGAACGCCGGCTCGCCGCCGACGCCTCCCACCAGCTGCGTACGCCGTTGACGGCCCTGTCGATGCGCCTGGAGGAGATCACCCTCACCGACGACCCGGACACGGTGAAGGAGGAGGCGAACGTGGCGCTGACGCAGGTGGAGCGCCTCACCGACGTGGTCGACCGGCTGCTCACCAACAACCGCGACCCGCGCACCGGCTCCGCCGTCACCTTCGACCTCGACGAGGTCATCCAGCAGCAGCTCGCCGAGTGGCGCCCCGCCTACCGCAGCGCGGGCCGGGCCATCGTCAGCTCCGGGAAGCGGCACCTGACGGCGGTCGGCACCCCGGGGGCGGTGGCGCAGGTGCTGGCCGCGCTGATCGAGAACTCCCTCATGCACGGCGGCGGCACGGTGGCGCTGCGCACCCGGGTCACCGGCAACCAGGCGGTGATCGAGGTCACGGACGAGGGGCCCGGGGTGCCCACCGACCTCGGGGCGCGGATCTTCGAGCGGGCGATCAGCGGCCGCAACTCCACCGGCATCGGCCTGGCGGTGGCCCGGGACCTGGCGGAGGCCGACGGGGGCCGCCTGGAGATGCTGCAGACCCAGCCCCCGGTGTTCGGCCTGTTCCTGTCGCGTACGCCACTGCGGAAGGCGGCCGCCGAGCAGGACGACGAACCGACGGTCCGCTGAGCGCGGGCCGGACGCTCAGGCGCGCTGCCTCGCCGGACGCTTCTTCTCGTCCGTCGTCAGGAACGATTCCGCGCTGGCCACCGCTTCCTTGGCCGGAAGTGTGCGGAAGACCCAGGTGCGGTACGACCAGAAACGGAACAGGGTCGCGACGCCGATGCCGACGAACTTGAAGATGTTGCTCTGCAGCGAGCTGTCCCAGCCGAACCCGTAGGTCGCCGCGTAGAGCACGCCGTTCTCGATCACCAGTCCGACCGCGCTGAACAGCAGGAACAGGGTGAGTTCCTTGGTGCGCCCGCTCTTGTCGCGGTCCCGGTAGGTGAAGTACCGGAAACCGACGTAGTTGAAGACGATGGCGACGACGGTCGCTATGACACTCGCCCGCACCACCTGGAGGTCGGTCGAGTGCCGCACCAGGTTGAAGACGAGCAGGTTGACCAGTACTCCGGCCCCGCCCACGGCGCCGAACTTGACGGCCTCACGCATCAGCCGGTCGACCCGCAGGCGCGCCGCGCTGCGAGGCGCCGGAGGAGCCGCAGGAAGCCCCGAGGAACCACGTTCCATGGCTGTCCAGGCCCCCATCCCGTTAGATTCGTCAACTCAGCCATGCTAACCATCCCCCCTTAGTGATCGCCTATGGGCGAGCTCACAGGACGGCAAAGACGGGCCCGGAGGGTGGGAAACCAGCCACCGCGGCTTGGCCGATACCCTAGGACCGTGACGTTCCCGGTAGTCGGCATGGTCGGCGGAGGTCAGCTCGCTCGTATGACACACGAGGCGGGCATCCCGCTCGGCATCAAATTCAAACTTCTCAGTGACACCCCGCAGGATTCCGCGGCGCAGGTCGTGAGCGATGTCGTCATCGGCGACTACCGCGATCTCGACACTCTGCGTGACTTCGCGCGCGGGTGCGATGTGATCACCTTCGATCATGAACACGTGCCCACCGAGCACCTCCGGGCGCTGGAGGCGGACGGCATTCCCGTCCGCCCCGGCCCGGACGCGCTGGTGCACGCCCAGGACAAGGGCGTGATGCGAGCGCGGCTGGACGCGATCGGGGTGCCCTGCCCGCGGCACCGGATCGTGAGCGATCCGGCCGACGTGGCCGCCTTCGCGGCGGAGGGCGACGGCTTCCCGGTGGTCCTCAAGACCGTCCGCGGCGGCTACGACGGCAAGGGCGTGTGGGTGGTGGACTCCGCCGAGGAGGCCGCGGACCCCTTCCGTGCCGGTGTCCCCGTGCTCGCCGAGGAGAAGGTCGACTTCCTCCGCGAGCTCGCCGCCAACGTCGTCCGCTCCCCGCACGGTCAGGCCGTGGCCTACCCGGTCGTCGAGTCGCGGCAGGTCAACGGCGTCTGCGACACGGTGATAGCGCCCGCACCCGACCTCGACGAGGGCCTCGCCCTGCGCGCCGAGGAGTTGGCGCTGCGGATCGCCCAGGACCTCGGCGTCGTCGGTCACCTCGCCGTCGAGCTGTTCCAGACCCGCGACGGACGCATCCTCGTCAACGAGCTCGCCATGCGCCCGCACAACTCCGGCCACTGGTCGATGGACGGCGCGATCACGTCCCAGTTCGCCAACCACGTCCGCGCGGTCCTCGACCTCCCGCTCGGCGACCCCCGCCCGCGCGCCCCGTGGACGGTCATGGTCAACGTGCTCGGCGGCGACTACCCCGACATGTACGCCGCGTACCTGCACTGCATGGCCCGCGACCCCCAGCTGAAGATCCACATGTACGGCAAGGACGTGAAGCCCGGCCGTAAGGTCGGCCACGTCAACACCTACGGCGACGACCTGGACGACGTCCTCGAGCGCGCACGTCACGCAGCCGGCTACCTGAGAGGCACGATCACCGAATGAGCCCTGTTGTTGGCATCGTGATGGGTTCGGACTCCGACTGGCCCGTCATGGAGGCCGCCGCCAAGGCCCTCGACGAGTTCGAGATCCCCTACGAGGTGGACGTCGTCTCCGCGCACCGGATGCCCCGCGAGATGGTCACGTACGGCGAGCAGGCCGCCGAGCGCGGGCTGAAGGTCATCATCGCCGGTGCGGGCGGCGCGGCCCATCTGCCCGGGATGCTCGCGTCCGTGACCCCGCTGCCGGTGATCGGCGTTCCCGTCCCGCTGAAGTACCTCGACGGCATGGACTCGTTGCTGTCCATCGTGCAGATGCCGGCCGGTGTCCCGGTCGCCACGGTCTCCGTCGCCGGAGCGCGCAACGCGGGCCTGCTCGCGGCCCGGATCCTGGCGACCCACGACGAGGAACTCCTCGGCCGCATGCGGGAGTTCCAGCAGGAGCTGAACGACCAGGCCACCGAGAAGGGCAAGCGGCTGCGCGCCAAGGTCGAGGGCCTCGGCGACGGCTTCGGATTCGGGAAGTGACCCGATGACCCCGACGACCTCGACGGCCTCGACGGCCTCGACGAGCTCGGTGGACCAGGCCCGGGAGCTGCTGCGGGAGTTCCCCGTGGTCGACGGGCACAACGACCTCCCCTGGGCGCTGCGCGAACAGGTCCGCTACGACCTCGACGCCCGCGACATCGCCACCCACCAGGGCCCCCACCTGCACACCGACATCCCCCGCCTGCGGGCGGGCGGCGTCGGCGCGCAGTACTGGTCGGTGTTCGTGCGCTCGGACCTGCCCGACCCGGTCCCGGCGACGCTGGAACAGATCGACTGCGTACGGCAGTTGCTGGCTCGCTACCCGCGGGACCTGCGCCCCGCGCTGACGGCAGCGGACATGACGGCGGCGCGGGAGGAGGGCCGTATCGCCTCGCTCATGGGCGCGGAGGGCGGCCACTCGATCGCCAACTCCCTCGCCACGCTGCGCGGGTTGTACGCCCTCGGCGTCCGCTACCTGACCCTCACCCACAACGACAACGTGGCCTGGGCGGACTCCGCGACCGACCGGCCCGGCGTCGGCGGGCTGTCGGCCTTCGGCCGTGAGGTCGTGCGGGAGATGAACCGCGAGGGCATGCTCGTCGACCTCTCGCACGTGGCGGCCACGACGATGCGGGACGCGCTGGACGCCTCGTCCGCGCCGGTGGTGTTCTCGCACTCCTCGTCCCGGGCGGTGTGCGACCATCCGCGCAACATCCCGGACGACGTGCTGGAACGACTGCCGGTCAACGGCGGCGTGGCGATGGTGACGTTCGTCCCCAAGTTCGTGCTCCAGGCGGCCGTGGACTGGACCGCGGCGGCCGACGAGAACATGCGCGCGCACGGCTTCCACCATCTCGCCACCACCCCGGAGGCGATGAAGGTGCACCGCGCCTTCGAGGAGAGCAACCCGCGTCCGGTCGCGACGGTGGCGACGGTCGCGGACCACCTCGACCACATGCGCGAGGTCGCCGGCATCGACCACCTCGGCATCGGCGGCGACTACGACGGCACCGCGTTCACCCCGGACGGCCTCAAAGATGTCTCCGGCTACCCCAACCTGATCGCCGAACTCCTGGACCGCGGCTGGTCGAAGCCCGACCTGGCCAAGCTGACCTGGCAGAACGCGGTACGGGTACTGGGTGCGGCGGAGGACGTGGCCCGCGATCTGCAGGCGACGCGGGGGCCGTCCAACGCGACGATCGAGTCACTGGACGGCTGATCCGGGGGGCAGTTGTCCGGGCGGTTGGTCCGGGCATCTGGTCCGGTCTGGGGCGTGGGACAGGGTGGCGGTTCGTCAGTCGCGCGTCATCGTGTAGCCGAGGCCCCGGACCGTCCTGATCAGCGACTGGTCGTCGTCGCCCAGCTTGCGGCGCAGGTAGTAGACGTACGTCTCGACGGTCCCGGAGCGGAAGGGTGTCCCCCAGACCCGCTCCAGGATCTGCTTCTTCGTGACGACCTGGCCGACGTTGTCCATCAGGCAGCTCAGCAGGTCGAACTCGCGGGCCGACAGCTCGACCCGGGTGCCGTCCCGCCAGACCGCGCGGCGATCCACGTCCACCGTGAGGCCGCCGTTGCGCAGCAGCCGGCTCTCGTCGGCCAGGTCGCGTGCCAGCAGCTCCTTTAGGCGTGCGACCGCCTCGGCCGGCACGAAGGGCTTGGTGAGGTGACCGTCGGTGTCCGTCATCACGCGGCGCACCGCGGCCCGGGCCTCCGGCTCCCCGCCGGAGAGGAACAGCACCGGCGCGTTCACGCCGGCGGCGCGCAGCTCCTCGTACGTCTCGATGCCGTCGTCGTCCGGCAGCGCCAGGTCCAGGACGACGAGGTCGGGCCGCGCGGAGCGGACGACCGGTATCGCGAACCGGCCGCGGCTGGCCGCGTACACCTCGAAGCCCAGCGTGCTGAGCTCCGTGATCAGGGGCCGGGTGCGAGGGTCGGCGTCGATCACGAGGGCACGGAGCGGGGTGGGTCTTTGAAGGTTCACGCACTGAAGACGAAGGTCCCCGCACAAAGGTGCCCGATCGGCCCCCGGACTCCCGCCCGAGGGGACGACGGGGGTTCGGGGGCGAGGGATCAGACGGGGTCGATCCGGCAGAGGCAGAAGGGATGCCCGGCCGGATCGGCGTAGACCCGGAAGTCCTTCTTCTCGTAGTCCTCACGGTCCAGGACGCTCGCGCCCAGCGCCAGCACCTTCTCCTCGGCCGCGTCGATCTCCTCCCAGGTGGACCCGGCGTCGAAGTCGAGGTGGAACTGCTGCGCGTTGCGGTCCGCGCGCGGCCACTCCGGCGGGGTGAGGCCGGGCGCCCGCTGGAAGGCCAGCCGCGGTCCGTCCGGAACGCGGAGCACGACCCAGTCGTCGTCCGTGCCCTCGGGGGTGCCGCCGCCGACCTGTGCGTAGAACTCGGCGAGCAGGCGCGGTTCGGGGCAGTCGACGACCACGGAACGGATGCGTGCCACGGGTGCCATGAAGCCCTCCCTGGTCAATGGAGACAGAGGCAGAACGGGTGCCCCGCCGGATCCGCGTAAACCCGGAAGGTCCGGGAGCGGTCCTCGACCTCCAGTGGCTTCGCGCCCAGCGCCAGCGCCTTCTTCTCGGCCTCGTCCAGGTCTGCCACGACGAGGTCCAGGTGGAACTGCTGCGACCCGTCGGACGAGGGCCACGTCGGCGGTACGTGCCCCGGGGCGGCCTGGAAGGACAGGGTCTGTCCGTCGGGCAGCCTGAGGTCCACCCACTCTCCCTCGTCGTCTTCCTCGTCCTTCGCGGTGCCGCCGAGCACATCGGCGTAGAACCCGGCGAGGGCTCGAGGGTCGGGGCAGTCCAGGACGACGCATCCCAGCTTGGCGAACGACATGACTTCCTCCTTGAAGCCGCGGTTACCTGTAGAGGAGAGTAACCAGTAACGGTTACCGCATGCATCCCTTTTGGCAGTAACGTCGCGAGCATGAGTGAGAGATCGCCCGCACCTGGCGGTCTGGCCCTGGTCCAGTCCCTGGTGAACACGCTGGACATCGAGTCGGACGTCGACTCGCTGGACTCGGTGGAGGGCCGCGCGCGGTTCGGCCTCGCCGAGGACGAGCTGGCGCGGGCCCGCGAACTGCGCGAGTCCCTGCGCGCCGCCCTGCTCGCCCACGCGGGCCACGCCCCGCACCGCACGGTGATCCCGCTGGGTGAGCTGCTCGCACGGGCGCCCCTGGTCGTGACGGTCGACGCGGCCGACGGCTCGGCGGCCCTCGCCCCGGCCGACGAGGGCCCGCTGCTGTCCCGGGTCGCGGCGGCCGTCGCCCAGGCCCTCGTCGAGGGCACCTGGACCCGCCTGAAGGCCTGCGAGGCGGCCGACTGTCTCTGGGCGTACTACGACCGCAGCCCGGCCGGCCGCGGCCGCTGGTGCTCCATGCAGGTGTGCGGGGCCCGCGCGAAGATGCGCCGCTACCGGGCGAAGGACTGAGCTGCGGCCGAGGGCTGAGCTGCGGCCAGGGGCAGCTGACGCCGAGGTCCGGCCTACGCCTCCTCCCTCCGGGGTGACGAGGCCCGGGAGCCGACCAGCAACAGGCACAGCACCGCGACTCCGGCGACGATGCCGGTCAGCACGAGCAGGGGATCCAGGGGACGGGCCGTCGAGGCGGCGGGCTGGGTGGCGGGCATCTGCGCGGCCGGCGGTACCTGCGGTGACGGGGACGTCTGCGGCGCGGCAGCACCGGACGCGGTGGCGGACGACGACGCGGACGGCATGCGCATCGGCGGCGCCTTGCTGCTCGCCGCGGTCCGGGGCGGCGTATGCGCCCGGTGTTCTGTCGAGCCGCTGGAGCCGCTGGAGCCGCTGGAGTGTTCGTGTGTCGGCGCCGCTGGTGTCGCCGGTGCCGCAGGTGCCGCCGGGCGGACCGTGATCCCGGCTGTCATGTTCGGGTGGACGGTGCAGTAGTACCCGTACGCCCCGGCCGCGGTGAACGTGAAGCTCCAGCTCTGCCCCTTGTTGAGCATGGGGGAGTGGATCGAGACCGGGCCCGAGGTGGTCTTCACGTCGTGCGGTGCCGTGTCCTGGTTGGTCCAGGTCACCGTGGACCCGACGGGGACGGTCAGGTTCGCGGGCGAGAAGGCGTACCCCTTCATCGTCACGCTGTACGAGGCCGCCGACGCCTGCCCGGCCGGCAGCAGCGGCAACGCGAGAAGCGCGAGGACGGCGGAGACGGCGGCGCCCCGGGCCGTCCGCCGGGCCGCCCGGGCCGCCCTCACGCGAGCTCCGCCGCGACCAGCAGCCGCAGCCGGGTGGCCGGCGTCCGCCACGGCAGCCGGAACCCGGTGGCGCGGCGCAACAGCCGGTACGGCAGCCGGGCGCGTCCCACGACGAGCAGCCCGTCGTCGGACCGCTTCACCACCCGCAGCCGAAGCAGCACCGGGAAGGCGACCCCGTTCACGTCGAGGTCGCCGGTGAGCCGGAGATGGCCGGGTGACTCGTCGACACGCTCGGAGGTGAGGGCGGCGGTGAGGTGACGGTCGCCGAACTCGAAGCGGAAGACGGGGTGTTCGTCGCCGGCGGCGTGTTCGGCGTGTTCGGTGGGCTCTGGGTCGGCCGGCACGGTCAGGTCCGCCCGGGCCAGCGCCACACGGCGGCGCAGAGTCGGCAACGGGCCGCACCAGGCGGTGAGTTCGACGAGCGAGCGGCCGGTGGCCACGGTGTACCGGCCGGGCAGGGGCAGTCGGCGGTCGTCGCCCGCGTGCGACTGGGGTGGGGGAGGGACGGTGGGCAGGGTGACGGTCGTCATCCCGGTCTCCTTGGAAAGCGGTTCCCGATGCGTGGCGGTGGCGTGGAGAATGGACACGGGCGCCGCTCCGGCCGGCTGAGCCCCGGCCGGAGCGGCGTCCACCCGTGTCGCGGACCGCGTCAGCAGTTGGCGGTGATGTAGTCCGTGGTGGGCGTGAGCATCTGCCCGGCCCAGACGGTGTGCATCTTCACGTAGCTGTCGACGTTCAGCAGGTCGGTGACCTGCTGGCCGACCGACTCACCCAGGTGTGCGCTGTTGACGTGGTTCAGCAGCGTGCTGAGCGTGCTGTCGAGCACCGTGCCGCCGCCTTCGACGGCCGGCTTGAGGATGCTCTCGACCCACACGGTGTGCATCTTGATGTACGAGTCCAGCGCGAGAGCGTCCTGCACCTGCTCGCCCGGCGACCGCTCCAGGTGCGCCACGTAGAGGTGCTGGAGTATCGGCATCAGCACGTCCTGGGCGCTGGCGCACTGCTCGTCGCCACCGGAACCGCCGCCCGTACCGCCGCCACCGGAACCACCCGTGCCGCCCGTGCCGGTCGGCATCGGCATGCCGGTCGGACCCGCGGTGGGCGTCCCGGTCGGTGTGCCGGTGGGGCCCGTCGTGGGCGTGCTCGTGGGAGCCGTCGTCGGGGTGGGCGCCGGCGTGGAACCGCCACCGCCGCCACCGGCCGCCACGACCTTCACGGACGAGACCATGTCCGGGTGCACCGCGCAGTAGTACTCGTACGTCCCCGCCTTGGTGAAGGTGTACGACCACGAGTCACCCTTGTTCAGGGTCCCCGAGTCGAACTTGACCGGGGCCTTGGTGGTGGTGACCGTGTGCGGCGCACTGTCGTGGTTGGTCCACCGGACGGTCTGGCCGACCTCGACGACGAGCTGCTTTCCGTCGCCGAACTTCATGTTCATGATGTCGACCTGGTAGTCCGCCTTGGCGGCAGCGGCGGGCCGCGCCTCGGCGGCAGCCGCGGGCGCCTGAGCCGCGCCCGCGTTCTGCACCGAGTCGGACCTGGAGCCCGAGACCGCGCTCAGCAGTCCGAGGCTGAGCACGGCGGCCAGCGCCGCACCGAGCCCGGCGACCAGCAGGCCCCGGTTCCCGGCGGGCGGCCTGCGCCGCCGGTCACCGGTGTCGTTGTTCTGCGTCACTACAACTCCTCTTGCGCTTGGGGAGAGTTCAGCGGCCGGGGTCGGCCGTGACCAGCAGACTCGTCACGGCGAGCACGACGAGGACGAGCCCCGTCTCGGCCGCGACCGAGTAGCCGAAGGACCGCACGGTGGCGGCGTCGCCGCGCAGCAGCACGGCGAGATCGAGGCGGGTGCGCACCCACTGGCGGCTCGCGTACGCGGCGAGCAGGACGCACCCGAGAACGCCCGTCTTGAGCAGCAGCAGCTGCCCGTACGAGGTGTGCAGCAGGGCGTCGTAGGACCCGACCACCTGCCAGGCGAGCACCAGCCCGGCGCCGACGATCCCGGCGACGCTCACGGCCGCGAGCCGCGAGTAGCCGGGCACCACCGCCGCCAGCTCCCCGGCCCGCCGGCGCGGCAGCACGGCCAGCGCGAGCATGGCCAGTCCGCCGATCCACAGGGAGACGAAGAGCAGATGGACGAAGTCGGCGACCGCGCCCCAGGTGGGCTCGCTGCCCTCGGAGTTGTGGCCGGTCATCCCGGTCGTCCGCAGTAGCCCGAAGGTCACCGCGAGGGCGCCCACCCGCCAGCCCGGGGAGCGGGAGGCGCGGGCCCCGCCCTGGAGCAGCGCGCCGAGCACGACGGCCGCCAGCACCCACAGCAGCGTGCGCGCGGCGAGCACGACGCCGGGTTCGGTGGTCAGTACGTCCGCGTACGTCGCCGGGCGCAGCGCGTCCCGGACGTCGCCGAGCGCGGTGTACGCGCCCTGGAGGCCGATGCCCGCGACCGTCGCCAGCAGCCCCGTCGTCCAGGCGAGACCGAGCAGGGCCCGGGCCCGCGGCTCGTCCGCGCCGCGCGGCCACAGCAGCACGAGGAACCCGAGACCGCCCACGAACAGGGCGAGGGCGAGATAACCGGCCCAGCGGGCGGCGACGAGGCCCTCGCGCACCGAGGGGGACGGTGCGGGAGCGGGGGACGCGGCGCCGGGGCCACCGGTCGTGGCAGGTGCGGCAGGTGCGCCGACGCTGAGGGCGATACGGCCCGAGGAGGCGTGTCCGTCCTCCTCGTCGACGACGGACCAGACGACGGCGAGGTCACCGTGTTCCGGCGCGGCGAGCGCGACCCGCACGACGCGGGTGCCGCCCTCCGCCGCCCGGGACACCGGCAGCCGGTCGCCGTCCACCGCCAGCACCCGGACGTCGGCGAGATCGACGGTCTCGTCGAAGGTGAGCGTGAGGTGATCCGGCGCCTTCTTGAGGTGCGCGCCGTCCTTGGGCGAGGAGGAGACCAGCGCGGTGTGGGCCGAGGCTGCCTGGGGCGCCCCGACCAGGGCGGAGAGGAGCGGGGTGAGCAGGAGCAGGAGCAGGGTGCGGCGGAGCGGCGTCGTCACGGCGTCGCCTCCGGCTGGGGGGAGGCGCCGGTGCCGAGGAGACCGGTCAGGGAGACGGGGGCGAGTCCGACGCAGGGGGACGGTTGCGGCTCGGGTGTCTCGTCGGAGCCGTCGAGCAGCCCGAACACGGGCTGGGTGAGCCCGCCGAGCAGCGGCTGTACGAGGGTGACCTCGCCGTCCTGGCAGCTGTCGCCGTCGGCGGGGGTGGAGCCCGAGGGGGACGGGGTGGGCGTGGGGGAGTTGGAGCCGGTGGGCGGTGCGGGCTGGTGGCCCGGGTGACCGGCCTCGCCGGTGCCGCCCGCCTGGCCGCCGGTGCCGTAGCCGGTGTCGACGCCGACCCCGCCGTAGCCGACGCCGACCCCGCCGTATCCGGGCAACTCGCCGTTCCCGACGGGGTACTGACCCGTTCCGGCGCCGGGGTCCTGCGCGCCGGAGCCGCCCGGGGCGGCGGGGAGAGGGCTCGCCGGTGCCGTGGCGGCAGGCGGTGGCGTCGGCGACGTGGCGGCCTCCCCGGAGGCGGCGGGGGCGCCGATGCCCGACGCGTAGCCCAGCACGATCACCACGGCGCCGACGAGAGCCCCCGCCACCAACTCGTCGCGGTGATCGCGCGGCCACTCCCCCCTGCGGAACAAGGGCATGTTCACTCCTGGCATGGTCAGATCAAGCCACACGTGGGTGCGGCGAATGACGACCAGTGGAGTGGAGAGCGGATTCCGCGCGAATACGCCTCGGTTAACCGATTGTTGCCTAGCTCTCCGTCATGGGGGTGCCCACTGTGAGAACGGCTCATTCCGCATGCCATTCGAATGGAACGCGCATGGAATTCGAACTCATGTTGATGATTTCGAGGACGACGGCACGTGTCGCCGAGCGGGAAGGCCCCCCGCTCTCGCGGGACTTGGCCCCATCACCCCTCGCCCGCCCGTGTGTGGCGACGAGCGGCGTACAGAAAACCTCCGCAGATCGGCCTCTTTCCTCACCGAACCCGCGAGAATTCCCCGATCTCCCGCGAACCCGTCAGGAATTCACGGAACTCGATGCCGATTTCGATGCCGCGTCACCGCTGCCTTGGAATTACCTCAGGCCGTCGGCCGCCCCATCGCCCGGTACGTCCAGCCGGCCTTCCGCCACAGCTGGGGATCCAGGGCGTTGCGCCCGTCCAGGATCAGCTTGGTCGCCGCCACCTCACCGAGGGCCGCCGGGTCCAGCTCACGGAACTCCCGCCACTCCGTCAGATGCAGCACCGCGTCCGCGCCCCGCACCGCCTCCACCGCGGAGTTCGCGTACCCGAGCGTCGGGAAGACACGGCGGGCGTTGTCCATGCCCTTCGGGTCGTACACCGTCACCTGGCCGCCCTGGAGGTGGATCTGCCCGGCGACATTGAGCGCGGGCGAGTCCCGGACGTCGTCCGAGTCCGGCTTGAAGCTGGCGCCGAGCACCGCGACCCGCTTGCCGAGGAAGGCCCCGCCGCCCAGCGCCTCCCGCGCCAGCTCCACCATCTGCCCGCGCTGACGCATGTTGATCGAGTCGATCTCGCGCAGGAAGGTAAGCGCCTGGTCGGCACCCAGCTCACCGGCGCGCGCCATGAACGCCCTGATGTCCTTCGGCAGACAGCCGCCGCCGAAGCCGATCCCGGCCCGCAGGAACTTGCTGCCGATCCGGTCGTCGTACCCGATGGCCTCGGCCAGCTTGGCCACGTCGCCACCGGAGGCCTCGCACATCTCCGCCATCGCGTTGATGAACGAGATCTTCGTCGCCAGGAAGGAGTTCGCGGACGTCTTCACCAGCTCGGCGGTCGGGAAGTCGGTGACCACGAAGGGCGAACCGGAGGAGATCGGACCGGTGTACACCTTCCGCAGCAGCTTCTCCGCCCGCTCGCTGCGCACGCCCACCACGATCCGGTCCGGGTGCAGCGTGTCCTGCACCGCGAAGCCCTCGCGCAGGAACTCCGGGTTCCAGGCCAGCTCGGCGGCCGCGCCGGCGGGGGAGTTCGCGGCGAGATACGCGGCGAGCCGGTCCGCGGACCCGACGGGCACCGTCGACTTGCCGACCACGAGGGCGGGTCCGGTCAGATGCGGAGCGAGGGAGGTGATGGCGGCGTCGACGTACGACATGTCACAGGCGTACTCACCGTGCCGCTGGGGGGTGTTCACGCACACGAAGTGGACGTCGCCGAAGGCCGCCACCTCCGCGAAGTCCATGGTGAACCGCAGCCGCCCGGTCGACCCCTTGAGCCCGGCGACATGCTTGCGCAGCAGCTCCTCGAGCCCCGGCTCGTACATGGGGACCTCGCCCCGCTGGAGCATCTCGATCTTCTCCGGCACGACGTCCAGCCCCAGCACCTCGAATCCGAGCTCGGCCATGGCCGCGGCGTGGGTGGCGCCGAGGTAGCCGGTTCCGATCACGGTGATCTTGAGGCTCATGGGGTGCTCCAGGGGTCTGGCTGTGGGGGGGTGCGGGGTGGCTTCGAGGTACGGCTGTGGGGGTTCACAGGTGCGCTGGAAGAGCATAGTCCGGGGAGGGGAACAGGCCGGGAAGGCCAGCTTTCCGGCTGTCGCCAAGGTCACGTATCACTCAGGTGGGCGGACCCTTAAAATTTGAGTTACTTAACGGTAATTAGCGCCAGCATCACAGCGTCTTTGGAGCGTGAGAGACCTTGGCCGGATCGGCTGATTTCGACCTGTACCGCCCGTCCGAGGAGCACGACATGCTCCGGGACGCGATCCGTTCACTGGCCGAGGCGAAGATCGCGCCGTACGCCGCGGCGGTGGACGAGGAGGCCCGCTTCCCGCAGGAGGCACTCGACGCGCTCGTGGCCAACGACCTGCACGCCGTGCACGTACCGGAGGAGTACGGCGGCGGCGGCGCCGACGCGCTGGCCACGGTCATCGTGATCGAGGAGGTCGCCCGCGTCTGCGCGTCCTCCTCCCTGATCCCGGCCGTGAACAAGCTGGGCTCGCTCCCGGTGATCCTCTCCGGCTCCGAGGACCTGAAGAAGAAGTACCTGGGCCCGCTCGCCAAGGGCGACGCGATGTTCTCGTACGCCCTGTCCGAGCCGGACGCGGGCTCCGACGCGGCCGGCATGAAGACGAAGGCCGTCCGCGACGGCGACCACTACGTCCTCAACGGCGTGAAGCGCTGGATCACCAACGCGGGCGAGTCCGAGTACTACACGGTGATGGCGGTCACGGACCCCGAGAAGCGCAGCAAGGGCATCTCCGCCTTCGTCGTCGAGAAGTCGGACGACGGCGTGTCCTTCGGCGCCCCCGAGAAGAAGCTCGGCATCAAGGGCTCCCCGACCCGCGAGGTCTACCTCGACAACGTCCGTATCCCCGCGGACCGCATGATCGGCGAGGAGGGCACCGGCTTCGCCACGGCGATGAAGACCCTGGACCACACCCGCATCACCATCGCCGCCCAGGCCCTCGGCATCGCCCAGGGCGCGCTGGACTACGCCAAGGGCTACGTCCAGGAGCGCAAGCAGTTCGGCAAGCCGATCGCCGACTTCCAGGGCATCCAGTTCATGCTCGCCGACATGGCCATGAAGATCGAGGCGGCCCGCCAGCTGACCTACGCGGCGGCGGCCAAGTCCGAGCGCGGCGACAGCGACCTCACCTTCCAGGGCGCGGCGGCCAAGTGCTTTGCCTCCGACGTGGCGATGGAGGTCACCGTCGATGCGGTGCAGCTCCTTGGCGGCTATGGCTACACGCGGGACTATCCCGTGGAGCGGATGATGCGCGACGCGAAGATCACGCAGCTGTATGAGGGGACCAACCAGATTCAGCGGATAGTGATGGCCCGCAACCTGCCGTAACTGCTGGCGAGCTGACCGTCGAAGGGTGCCCGGATGCTGGGCACCCTTCACTCTTTTGGGTCCGTCGAGACACGAAGCATGGAAAGACCCGTGTGCCGCGTCTTAGCGTTCTCGTGTGGCCGGGGACTTCCCGGCACACGGCGGTCACTGCGTGCCGCGCTACTTTCGACTTGTGACCGAAGCATCGTCAGGTGGGGACTTGCCCGCGGGATGGCGTCTGGACGGAGAACAGCTCGTCCATGAAGCCGAGTTGTACGGCTGGAAGCTGACTGTCGTCAGCCTGCTCGACGCGCCGTGGGACGGCCCGACGAGCCTCCGTATCGAGCCGCCTGACGATCCACGCGCCACCGTGGGGACGGACGGCATCACGACGGAGCTCATGCGATCGATCTCCCTGGCGGAGATCCGCAGGACAGCAAAGGAACTGCGTGCGCGCCTGGGCAGGTCGACTGACGAAGCCACCACGGCGGCCGTGCTTCATCGGGTCGAGACAGAGCGGGAGTACGCCTTGATGGCTCGTGAGTACGTGCGTCTGGTGCAGCAGGGCCACCGGAGTCCTGTCACGCGGTTGGCGACGGCGTGGGGGCTCAGCCGGAACACCATCAGCGGCCGCATCAGGCGGGCACGTGCCATGGGCTTCCTCGACGGGCCGCCGGGCCGACCGGCGGACCGTCTGACCGAAAAGGCCAGGCGGTATCTGAAGGGGGACGACGTACGTGACTCGGAACAGGACCGGTTCGACGGACGGTGAGCCGCTCGTGGCGGTTTTCGAACGATGGGCCACCACGAGAGGGGTGGAGAACAGCAGCGTCAAGCAGTACCGGACGATGCTCAACAGGGCTGTGATGCCGTTCTTCGGGGCTGACGGCATCAGGTGTATCACCCCGGCGCGCATTGAGAAGTGGGTGGAGTGGATGACGCACTCACGCGCCTATAAGCACTCCACCGTCCGGTTTCGATTCAGCATCCTCATGTCGGTGTTCAGTTGGGCCACGGAGCACGGGCTGGTCGACACCAACCCGTGCAGGCCGGTGATCCTCCCCGTAAGTGGCGCTCGGACACACCGAGATCAGCGCGCGGACGTTCACATCCCCAGCACGGAGGCAGTGCTCGACGTAGTTGCGGCCGCTCCGGAGCGGTACCGGGGAATGCTCTGGCTGATGGCTGGCTGCGGGTTACGACTCGGCGAAGCCATGGGCCTCGGCCGTGACCGAATCTCCTTCAGCGACCAGCTGATCACAGTCGACCGGCAAGTTGCGTGCGACCGGGACACCGGGTCGGGTCGATACGGCAGCATGAGGCTGCGCCACATATTTCTGAGGTCTCGGCCTGGCTTGGCCACACGTCTGTGAGCTTCACCGAGCGGTACTACGCCGATGTGATGCCGGATGCCCCCGACCGCGCGAGGCTGGCGATCGACGGCGCCCTGGGACCGAATCGACAGGAGGCGGCTGCAATGGGCAGGCCTGGGCTCCTACCGGCGGCGTCGGCATAGCGAGCTGACGGAGCTGCCGAGCCGGCAGATCACGCAGGGCCCAGCTCGGCAGCTCAGGTCGAGGGATCACGTGCTCATCTGTCTGACTGGACAAACAGGAACTGTGTGATTCGGCGGACAGGGCGGCCGCTGCCTGGTGAGCGCTCAGTGGGTGGCGAGCTTCGGTTCCTCCACCGCGACCCGATCGCGGCTGTGCGTGGTCGCTAGCGTCATGAGGAAAGCCAGCAGGGTGGCACCGGCTGCCGGGATCCCCAGCCACACCGGGGAGATCCAGTTCTGGAAGATCCCACCGAGGGCTCCGCCCAGGGCGACGCCGAGGTAGATCGCCGAGGAGTTCAGCCCGAGAAGTACGGGCGTCGCGGTCGGTGCGTGGGCGACGAGGCGATGCTGCTGGAGGACGGACGGGACGCCCACCAAAACACCCCACACAGCAGCCCAGACGAAGGTGGTTCCGAGGTTCTCGATGGCCGGTCGGCTGATCAACAGGACGATGATGAAGATGACCAACGCGCCCAGTAGGAGCCGTTCCGCCGGGTAGTGATCGGACAGGCGCCCGGCCAGGAGATTGCCGCCCAGCACGCCGAGCCCGTACACGAACAGCACCCAGGTGAGCGTGGTCTCACTGCCGTCGGTCGTGTCCTCCAGGGCTGCTCCGATGTAGGTGTACAGGAGATACGCGCCGGTCAGGGCCAGCGTCGTGACGGTCAGGGTGCCGAGCACCCAGCGTTCCTTGAGGGGCTGGAGCCTGGCCCGGAACGTCGTGGACGGGAGCATGATCTTCGGCAGGGCGAAGGCGACGCCCAGAGCCGCCACGACACCCAGCCCGGCGACCGCCCACAGGGTCAGGTGCCAATCACTGCGGCCGATGAGGGTGCCAACGGGAAGACCGATCGCGCTGGAGAGCGTCAGGCCGCCCAGGACGAAGGCCAGGGCGCTACCGCGGCGTTCGGGCGGGCTGACCACGGCAGCCGCGCTGGAGGCGGTGGAGGTGATGATGCCGGCGCCGACCGCGGTGATGACGCGGGCGGTCATGACGGCGGCGTATGAGGTGCCCAGCGCCGTAGCGACGTTACCGATCGCGAAGACAGCCAGAGCAATCATCAGCGCCTTGCGGCGGTCCATGGAGCTGGTGGCCCAGCCGAAGATGGGGGCGGCGATGGCGAGAGTCAGCGCGAAGGCAGTGACCAGCTGGCCCGCTGTGGGGACGGTGACGTCGAGATCTTCGGCGATGGAGGGGAGAAGGCCGGCGATGACGAACCCGTCTGTGCCGACGGCGAAGGTTGCAAGCGCCAGAGGGGATAACCGCTTGTACACGATGCACTCTTTCCGCAGCTGAGAGGGCGAGATGGCTTCGAGAGCGGCAACGTAGCAAATAGGTGGATGGTTGTCCACGTATCAACTCGTTGACTATGGTCGGTCCATGACTTCGCAGACAGGACGACGATGCGCGAACTGACACAACCGGCGGCCGAGGAGATCAAGCTCGCCGAGATCTTCCACGCCCTCGCAGACCCGGTGCGTCTGCAGATCGTCGCGCAGCTGGCGGACAAGGGCAGGGACAGCTGCTCCGCCGTGGGCGAGAGCATCGACGTGCACAGGACGACGATGTCCCACCACTACCGGGTGCTCCGCGAGTCGGGGGTGACCTGGACCGAGGTGGAGGGCCGGACCCGGTTCGTCAGTCTGCGGCGCGACGATCTCAACGCACGGTTCCCAGGTCTGCTCGACGCGGTGTTGGCTCAGCTGCACTGAGCTTGGCTGAACCAATCGCCCGCCGTTGCGAATGGGTTCTCGACCAGGACAACCGTCTCCACCGCAACCTGCCGTAAGACCCGCGATCTCTCCGGTTCGCCCTCCGTCCGCTTTGTCGGGTGGAGGGCGTCGTGTTTTGTGTCAGCTTCGCAACAGGGCTGCCCTTATTTTCCGACGAACCTTGTAAGGGACATACCTTCGCCCTGCACACTGGGGCCCATGAACGATTGGCCCGAGGCACCCGACAACCGCGGCAGCCGGTACGGACGCGGCAGCGCAGGCGCGCAGCCCGAGAGCGCCCGTGTGATGCGGCAGGTCCGCCGCGGCCCGGCGGCGCCGCCCGGCCAGGGGGGCTACGGGCCTGGCCAGGCGGGCCCGCAGTACGGCGGGGTCCCGCGGCAGCCGTCGTACGTCGACGGCGGTGACGGCAACGCCTACGGCAACGGGTACGACAGCGGGTACGACAGCGGCTACAACACGGGCCAGGTCTACGGCGGCGGTGGCCAAGGAGGCCCCGGCAGAGGGCCGCGCCCCGCACCCAACTGGCGCCGCCGCATCAAGTGGACGGCCATCACCGTGACGACCGTGCTGGTCGTCACGACCGTCGCCACGTACTTCTGGGCCGACTCCAAGCTCAACCGTGAGGTCGACCTCTCCAAGGTCATCGACCGGCCGGAGGCGGGCGCCGGCACCAACTACCTGATCGTCGGCTCCGACAGCCGCGCGGGCATGTCCGCGGAGGAGAAGAAGAAGCTGCACACCGGCTCCGCCGCGGGCAAGCGCACGGACTCGATGATGCTGCTGCACGTCGGCAGCAACGGCGACACACTGGTCTCCCTCCCCCGTGACTCGGACGTGGAGATACCCAGTTACAAGGGCTCCGAGTCCGGCAAGACGTACCCGGGCACGGGCCGGCACGTGAAGCTGAACGCGGCCTACGCCGAGGACGGCCCCGAGCTGCTGGTGCGCACCGTCGAGTTCAACACCGGCCTGCACATCGACCACTACGTGGAGATAGGCTTCGCCGGCTTCGCGAACATCGTGGACGCGGTCGGCGGCGTCGAGATCGACATCCCGCAGGACATCAAGGACAAGAAGTCCGGCGCGGACCTCAAGAAGGGCAAGCAGACCCTGAACGGGGATGAGGCCCTCGCCTTCGTCCGCACCCGGTACGCGCTGGCGGGCTCCGACCTGGACCGCACGAAGAACCAGCAGAAGTTCCTGAACGCGCTCGCCAGCCAGGTCGCCACCCCGAGCACCGTCCTCAACCCGTTCAAGCTCTACCCGACGATGGGTGCGGGCCTGGACTCGCTGATCGTCGACAAGGACATGGGCCTGTACGACCTGGGCAAGATGTTCTGGGCGATGAAGGGCGTCAACGGCGGTGACGGCAAGTCGATGAACATGCCGATCAACGGCTCCGCGAACGGCAACCTCCTCTGGGACAAGGCCAAGGTGAAGACCCTGGTCCAGGAGCTGAACGACGACGAGAAGGTCACGGTCGAGTGACCGACCGGATCGCCGGGGCACCCTTCGACGCGGTGCTCTGCGACGTCGACAACGTGATCCGCTTCTACGACCCCTCCCGGCTGCACGCGTTGGAACGCGCCGCCGGGCTGGCCGAGGGCACCACCATGAAGGTGGCCTTCGCGCCGGAGACCGATCTGCCGCTGCTGCTGGGGCGGATCGACGCGCAGGAGTGGGTGCGGTCCATCGCCGACGGCCTGGAAGGACTGGTGCCCGAGCCGACGGCCTGGGAGCTGGGCACCGCCCTGCTGGAGTCACCGTTCCGGGCGGACGCCGAGGTGGTGTCCCTGCTGCGCCGGGCCCGCAGCCATCTCCCCCTGGTCCTCGTCAGCAACGCCACCCTCCGCCTGGAGGACGACCTCGCCGCGCTGGGGCTGACCGACCTCGCGGACCACGTCGTCAACAGCGCCCGCGTCGGCATGGTCAAGCCGGACCCGCGCATCTACCGGCTCGCCGCGTCCCTGGCCGCCGTCCGCCCGGACCGCTGCCTGTTCGTCGACGACAGCGAGGAGAACGTCGAGGCGGCCGCCGCCGTGGGCATGCGCCCGCTCCACTTCCGCGGCCCGGCGGACCTGGCGGAAGCGTTGCAGCCGCTGTTCTCGTAGCCCGCCCGGGATGCCCCCTCCACTTCGTCCGGCTCTGGCGGACGCGAGACCGGGGGCACCCCGCGAGGTGTCCCCGGCCCGGTGGGCGGGTCCTCACATCGTGGCGCCCGCCATAGCGCGGCAGGTCTCCGCGCAGCGGCGGCAGGCCTGGGCGCAGGCCATCATCTGGGGGTCGTCGGGCATCGACATGCAGGCCTCGGCACACATGTCACAGGCCTTGGCGCACAGGGCGCACATCTCGGCCGACATCGGGGAGCGGCGCATCATCATGTCCGAGCACATGCGGGTCGTCTCGGAACAGTCGATCAGTGCGCGCATGATCTGCATCTGGGCCTGGCCGCCCATCTGCATACAGGAGCTCATCGTCTCCTCGCACGCGCTGTGACAGGCCATGCACGCCTCGACGCAGTCCTGCATCTCCTTGCTCAGGGCGGTGGTGGTGGGCTCTTGCATGGTTCCTCCTTCGGTGGCGGGAACCGCGGGATCGGCTCCCGCACCTCCGTCCTACGCCTGCTCGGCCCCCTCCGCCATGGGGTGGACGGAACCAAACGGACGTGATCCGCGCCAGGAGCCCCGCGCCGGACCTACGAGCACACCGCGTCGTCCCCCCGCAGCACCCCGAACTCGCCCTGATACGGGTCCTCGGCGCGCACCTCGCGCACCTGCCTGAAGTCCGTGCCCGCGATCACCTTCAGCGTCGCTCCCAGCCCGTTCACCGCCCGCAGCTCACTGCCGGGAAGGGCGGCCGCCAGTGACTTCGCCGAGCGGTCCCAGCGGGGGTCGTAGGCGACGACGGTCCGCTTCACGGAACGGTCGGCCGCGTCCACGGGCCGGTGCGTCGTACGGAATCCGGTCGCCGCCAGTGCCGTGTCCACCCGGGTGCCGAGGCCGACCGTGTGCGTCCCGTTCTCCACCTGGACGCGGATCTGCTGCGGGGCCACCGCCACCCGCACCGCCTCACGCTTCAGGCGGTGCGCGGACAGGGGCTGGTCCTCGCGCAAAGACCGGAAGAGCCGCTCGGCCTTCCGCTCATCCCATTTCAGGGTGGAACCGACACCCTTCGCGAGGTACGCCATCTGCCCGATCGGGACCGTCGTGAACTCCGAGGACGACGGGGAGAAGTTCCGCATCGCCCGGCCCAGATCCAGCAGTTCGCCCGTGCCGAAGCCCTTGTCGGCGCGTACGGAGCCCAGGACGGCCAGGGTGACGTCCCTGAACTTCATCGGGTTGAGAAGGATCCCGGAGGAGGTCGCCCGCTCGATCAGGGCGGCCATGAAACGCTGTTGGCGCTGCATCCGGCCCAGGTCGGAGGAGGCGTCGACGTGCCGGGCGCGGACGTACTGGAGGGCCTGGCCACCGCGCAGGGTGTGTGCGCCGGGCGGCAGGTCGAGGCCGGTGTAGGTGTCCCGCAGGTGGTCGACGGTGCAGATCTTCACGCCGCCGAGGACGTCCACCGTCTTCATGAAGCTGGTGAAGTCGATCTCCAGGTAGTGGTCGATCTTCACATGGGTCATGGCCTCGACCGTGCGCACGGTCAGGTTCGGGCCGCCCTCCGCGTAGGCCGCGTTGATCTTGATGGGATGACCGCCGTGCCGCTGCCCGCTGATCCGGTCGGTGTGCGCGGGCGCCACGGCGTACGAGTCGCGGGGCAGGCTCACCACGCTGGCCCGCTCACGGTCGTCCGAGATGTGCACGATCATGATCGTGTCGGTGCAGTGGCAGGGGGCGCCGCCGAGCCGGTACCTGCGCCGCTCGGCCTCCGTGATCTTGTCCCGTCCGTCCGTGCCGACCAGCAGCACGTTCATGCCGTGACCGGCCCGCGGCCGGTTCTTCATGTCCTTGAAGGGGTCGACCCGGGCGATGTCCGCGTCGATGCTGGTGACCACCGTGTGACCGATCCCGGCGGACGCGAGGACGACCACCGACAGCGTGGTCACCGCCCGCATGGCCCAACGCGGCCTTTTCCACCGTACGGCGGACCGCTGCCGTACGGCGGACCGCTGCGTGCGGCGGCGCGGCTGGGGGCTGCGCTGCGCCCGGGCGGGGGAGCGGCGGGGCGGCGTGGGCATGGCGGGACACCTCCGCTGGGGCCGAACGTGGGATCGTGAGCACCGTAGGTCCATACGATCTGCGACCACGGGCGCCGCCCCGGGAGGGTCGTACTGGTGTCCCCCATTCGCGGTAACGTGAGCCCCCTATGAACGCCAAGCCCGACGTGCAGCTCCCCGCCGTGTCTGTGATCATGCCCGTCCTCGACGAGGAACGGCATCTGCGCGGAGCCGTCCAAGCGATCCTCACGCAGGAGTACGCCGGCGAGATGGAAGTCGTGATCGCCCTCGGTCCGTCCACGGACCGCACGGACGAGATCGCGGCCGAGCTCGTCGCGGAAACCGCGTCCCACACGAACAAACGTGTGGTCACCGTCCCGAACCCGACCGGCCGCACGCCCGCCGCGCTGAACGCCGCGATCAAGGCCTCCCGCCATCCGATCGTGGTCCGCGTCGACGGGCACGGCATGCTCTCGCCGGACTACATCACCACCGCCGTACGGCTCCTGGAGGAGACCGGCGCGCAGAACGTCGGCGGCATCATGCACGCCGAGGGTGAGAACGACTGGGAGCACGCGGTCGCCGCCGCCATGACCTCGAAGATCGGGGTCGGCAACGCCGTCTTCCACACCGGGGGCGCGGCCTGCGAGGCGGAGACCGTGTACCTCGGGGTGTTCCGGCGTGAGGCGCTGGAGCAACAGGGCGGCTACAACGAGGAGTTCATCCGCGCCCAGGACTGGGAGCTCAACTTCCGGATCCGGGAGGCGGGCGGACTGATCTGGTTCTCGCCGGAGCTGAAGGTGTCGTACCGGCCCAGGCCGTCGGTGCGGGCGCTGGCCAAGCAGTACAAGGACTACGGCCGTTGGCGGCACGTCGTCGCCCGCTACCACCAGGGCTCCATCAACCTGCGTTACCTCGCCCCGCCGACCGCGGTGTGCGCGATCGCGGCGGGGATCGTGGTCGGCGCCGCGCTGACCCCGTGGGGCTTCGTGATCCCCGGCGGCTACCTCGCGGCGATCGCCCTCGGGTCCGTGCCGGCGGGCAAGGGGCTGCCGTTGAAGGCCCGGCTGCAGATCCCCGTGGCGCTCGCCACCATGCACATGTCGTGGGGCTGGGGCTTTCTGACCAGCCCGAAGTCGCTGGCGAAGCGGGTCATCGCGTCGCGCCGCCCGGCGGTCCGCGCGGAGGCCACCTCCGGCTGACGGACGGCCGGGGAGCGCTGACGCATACCGGAGGGGCGCTGACGCCTACCGGGGCGGGCGTGCGGGTCACGGCCCGCCGGGCCCGCTCACCCGCTCGACCGGCTGAGCGGCCGGCCCACGGACCGGCTCACCCGCTCAGCCGGCGCACTGCACCTTGTCCGCCGTGGACACGTTCGAGGGCTTGGCCGGTGCCGCGTCGAGCTTGATGCCCGCGCCCTTGAAGTCCTCGCCGAGGATCAGGGTCATCGTGGGCAGCCCCTGCGCGTTGAGCACACTCTTGCCCGGCTTCATCGCGGACCCGGACAGGCCCATGATGTCGGCGAGCCGACGTGCCTGGTCGGCCTGGTCGGGGCCGTACTCCAAGGTCGTCTTCGCCTGCGTGGTCTGCGAGTTGCCCGCGTTCTCCGACCTGCCGACGCCCTCGCTGTTCTGCAGGTAATCGAGTTCCTTCTGCGCGCTGCCGGCCGCCGCACCGCCGTTGAGGATGCGCACCCGCACCTGGGAGGCGTCCGCCTTGGTGCCCTTGAGCCGCGCGGCGACCGCCGCCTTCTCCTTCTTCTTCTGGGCCTTGACCTCGGTGAACGACACGTCTTCCTTGATCATCTGGAAGACCTGGGGCGCCGCGGCCTCGTCGATGATGACCGTCGCCCTGACCTTCTCGGCGGGGTTGTCCCGCACCGGGATCGTGGCGAAGGAGATGTTCTTCGTCGGTACCTTCTTCAGCTCCAGGGCCATGTCCTTGAGCGTGCCGACGTCACCGATCGCGCTGTCCACGGTCAGCGCCTCGGTGGCGGCCTCGGCCAGCTTCAGCAGCTTCCTCGGGCTGGTGAGGGTGTCACCGGAGGCCATCTTGCGCATCAGCGAGCCGAGGAACTGCTGCTGCACCTTGATCCGGTCCAGGTCGCCCTGGTTGCCGAAGCTGTGGCGGGTGCGCAGGAAGGCGAGGGCCTGCTCGCCCTCGACGGTGGACTCGCCCTTCGGCAGGACGAGCTTCGACTCCTTGTCGTCGACCGCCTTCGTCACGCACACCTTGACGCCGTCCACCGCCGAGGTCAGCGTCTTGACCGCGTTGAAGTCGGCCATCATGAAGTGGTCCACCCGGATGCCGGTGTTCTCCGTCACCGTGCGCATGGTGCAGCCGGGGTCCCGGCCCCCCTCGCCGAGGCTCCTGTTGAACCGGACGCCCCGCAGCCCGGGCACGGTCGTCTTGGTGCCGTCCTCCTGCGTGGTGGGGCAGTCGGGGATGTCGACGATGAGGTCACGCGGGATGCTGAGCGCGGTCGCGTTCGAGCGGTCCTTGGAGACGTGCAGCAGGATCGTCGTGTCGGCGTGGCCCACGCTGCCCTTGTCGCCGTAGCCCTCGTTGCCCTCGCCGGTGCGCTTGTCGGTGCCGATGACGAGGATGTTGAAGGCCTCGTCCTTCTTGAAGTCGCCGGCGCCCGCGTCACCGACGTCGGTGGTCTGGACGTTGCCCTCAAGGTGCCGGAGGTAGAGGTAGCCGGCGCCCGCGGCGGCGACCATGACGAACGCCATGGTGCCGCCGGTCCACAACAGGGCCTTCTTGGCCTTCGACGCCTTCTTGACCGGCCGGCGACCGCGCCGTCCCGGCAGCAGGTCCTCGGGCGCACCCGCACCTCTGCGCGGGGTCGGTACCGTGCGCCCGGGGGGCGAGGGCGGCGTCGTACGGGTACGGGCGGCACCCGCCCCCCGGGGCCGGGGAACAGCCGACTGCGGCGCGGCTGCCAACTGCTGTGTGGAATCGTCCAGTCGCAGTTCGTATTCGCCGGTCTGCGGGTTTAACACCCACTGGTCTGCGGGGTCGACGTTCTCCGCCCGCCCACGGCCTTGCGTGTCCACCGTTGTCGGAATCCTCCGTCTGGGCCAGATCTCGTGGCCGGGGATCACTGGACCGCTCACACTATCCGCACACTTCGGCGGCGAGTGAATTTTCTGGGGATTGAGTGGCGGGGGAGTTGGACTACCAGCGGTAGGGCTGATAGACGGGCATGCACTGACCGCTGTCCGAACCGTTGATGGCATCCGAGCTTCCGGGCAGGTCACCGGCCTTGGGAGCCGACTGCTTCGGATACGCCGTGCCGGTACGCCAGTCGGCGCCGACGACGACCGTGACCCCGGACACGTCGGTCGACTTCTTCACCGAACTCACAGGAATCCCGAGGGATTTCGCGACCGCCTGGGCGTCGCCCTCCAGTTCGGCGCTCGGGTAGCGCACCACCGTCCGGTCCTCGGAGAGCGCCACCGAGGAGTCCCGGGCCGCCTTCGTGAAGCCCTTCCCGACGAGCTCCTGGGCGATCGTGCCCGCGCGGCCGGACACCGGACCGAGCGTGGCGGTGCGGGTGGCGTTGGTCACCAGGACACCGATCTGGTCCTTGGCCGCGGCGGGGTCCGCGGAGGCCTTCTCGGCGCTCGCGGTCTGCTTCGCGCCCGACTTCCCGTCCGTCTTGGCACCCTTGTCGTCGAAGGGCACGTCGTCCCGGAGCATCGCCCACATCTTGTCGGCGTCGGCGCCCGCGGGCAGGAGGTGGTTGGCGTCCTTGGGGTCCTGCACGGTCGGCATCGTCGTCATGGTGATGCGGTCCGTGGGAACCGTCTTGAGCTGCATCCCGAGGTCGTACAGCTTCTTCACCGTGCCGATCTCCTCGGAGACCGTCAGGGATTTGGTGGCCGCCTCGGCCAGGTTCATCAGACGGCCGGTGTCGGTGAAGGCGTTCTGGCCCTTCAGCGTGCGGATCATCGAGTTCATGTACATGTGCTGGGCCCGCGCCCGCAGCGGGTCACTGCCCCAGGCGTGCCGGGTACGCAGCCACTGCAGCGCCTGCTTGCCCTGGACCTTGGTCTTCCCGGCCTTCAGCTTCAGCCCGGAGCCGCCGGGTACGCCGGGCAGCGGGCGGTCCCACACGTTCTGGTCGACGCACACCTCGACGCCGCCGATGGCGTCGGCCATGCTGACCACGCCGGCGAAGTCGATCGTCATCCAGTGGTCGATGTAGACCCCTGTGAGGTTCTCCCAGGTGGTCAGCGTGCAGCCGGCTCCACCGCGGGCCAGCGACTCGTTGATGATCTTGTTGGTCGCCGGGAACTTCTCGCCGGTGTCCGGGTCCTCGCACTTGGGGATGTCGACCCGGGTGTCACGCGGAATGCTGACCACCGCCGCGCTCTTGCGGTCCGCGGACAGGTGGATGAGCATCTGCACGTCGGCCAGCGGCGGAGCGCCCACGCTCTCCCGGTGTCCGCCGAGCTTCAGGTTCGCGTCGGAGTTACGGCTGTCCGAGCCGATCAGCAGGATGTTCATCGGCGTCTGGCCTGCCGCGTTGGGCTCCGCCTTGCGGGCCGTGGAGTCGCCGCCGCTGCGCTTGCCCTTCTGAATGTTGCCGTTGAGGTGCTCGTAGTAGAGGTACCCGGCGCCGGCGGTGCCGAGTATCAGCACCGCGAGGGTCGTCGCCGACCAGCGCAGCACCCGGTGCTTTCGCGCCGGCCGCTGCCGGCCGCGCCGCCCGCCGTGTCCGCCCCCCGTGGCGCGTCTGCCGGAGCCGTCCCCGCCTCCTGCCTCACCGCCGGAACGCTGGTTGCGTCGACGGGTCCCGCCGTCCCCACGGCGCCCGCCCTCCCGGCCCGCGGCGTCCTGCCGGACGTCCGGTCGGGTTCCCTCCCCATGCACGCTGCTGCGCGTCATCTCCCCTGTCTCCCCACCCTCGCACCATCGAACGGGCCTGTCGTACGTCCCTATAGACGTACGACAGGCCCGTCAGGTCACTTGGCGCACTCGACCTTGTCAGCCGTGGACTTCTGAACCCCCTCCGGCGCCTTCGTCGGAGCGGTGAGCGAGACACCGGCATCCTCGAAGTCCTTGCCCAGCGTCAGAGTCATCGTCGGCAGGCCCTGGGAGTTGGTGAAGCTCTTGCCCGGCTTCAGCGCCGACCCGGACAACCCCATGATGTCCGCGAGCCGACGCGCCTGGTCGGCCTGGTCGGGAGCGTACTCGAGGGTGGTCTTGGCCAGCTCCGCGGGCGCGTTGCCGGCGTTCTCGGACTTCACCACGCCCTCGTCGTTCTGCAGGTACTCGAGCTCCGCCTGCGCGCTGCCCGCCTCCGCGCCGCCGTTGAAGATGCGCACCCGCACCTCCGACGCGGCCGACTTGGCACCCTTCAGACGGGCGGCCACGGCGGCCGCCTCCTTCTTCTTCTGGTTCTTGACCTCGGTGAACGACACATCGTTCTTGATCATGTCAAAGACCTGCTGACCCGTCGACGGGTTGACGACGACGGTCGCCTTGACCTTCTCCGCCGGGTTGTCGATCACCGGCACGGTGGTGAACGTCAGGTTCTTCACGTTGAGCTTGCCCAGCTCCAGGCCGAGGTCCTTCAGCTTGTTGATGCTGTCCAGCTGGGAGTCGACGGTCAGCGCCTTGGTGCCCGCCTCGGCCAGCTTGATCATCTTCGACGGGCTGGTCAGGGTGTCGTTGGACTTCAGCTTCCGCATCAGTGCGCTGAGGAACTGCTGTTGCAGCCCGATCCTGCTGAGGTCACCGCCGAATCCGACGGCGTGCCGGGTGCGCACGAACGCGAGCGCCGTCTCACCCGAGATGTGCTGCGTCCCCTTCTTCAGGTCCAGGTGCGAGTCCGGGTCCTTGAGGTCCTTGGCGAGACACACGTCGACGCCGCCGACCGCCGTGGTCAGCGTCTTCACCGCGTTGAAGTCGGCGACCATGAAGTTGTCCGGCTTGACCCCGGTCAGCTCGGTGACGGTACGCGCGGTGCAACTGGGCGTCCGGTCGTCCTGGCCGAGGCTGGTGTTGAAGCGGACCCCGGGCGTGCCGGGGATGATCTTCTGGGTGCCGTCCTCCTGCGTGGTGGGGCAGTCGGGCACGTCGACGATGAGGTCACGCGGGATGCTGAGCGCGGTCGCGTTCGAACGGTCCTTGGAGACGTGCAGCAGGATCGTGGTGTCCGCGTGGCCGACGCTGCCGGCGTCGCCGTAGCCCTCGTTGCCCGAGCCCGTGCGCTTGTCCGTGCCGATCAACAGGATGTTGATCGCCTTGTCCTTCTGGAAGCCGCCGGTGCTCGCGCCGTCGTCGGAGACCGAGGTTATGTTCCCGTTGAGGTGCTCGATGTAGAGGTAGGCGCCGCCCGCCCCGGCCACCAGCACGAACGCCATCGTGCCGCCGGTCCACAGCAGGGCCTTCTTGGCCTTCGACGTCTTCTTGACCGGCCGACGTCCACGCCGTCCTGGCAGCGGTTCCTCGACCGGGGCCCCACGGCGTCTGCGCGGCGGCGGGACGTCACGGCCGGGAGCCGCGGGCGACGCGGTACGCCCGCGTGTCATGCCCCCCTCGACGGGGGCGGCGGCGCGCGGTCTGGGGACCGCCGCCGATTGCGGTACGGAAGGGGTCAGTCGCAGTTCGTATTCGCCGGTGTTCGGATTGAGCACCCACTGGTCTGCGGGATCGATGTCATCCGCCCGCCCACGGCCTGGCGCGTCCACGGTTGTCAGATTCCTCCGTCGGGGCACGCGGCACCTTCCCCCTCCAAAAGGCGCCCGGGTCTCGGTCACTCGATGCGGGACCAAAGGACGGACCTCGTGGCCGGAACGCACCGGATCGCTCACACTAACGGCCCGATAAGGCGTCGAGCGACGTCGGTGACACATTCCACTTCCCTACAACCGGGCAATTCGCTCATTTTCTCGGGCGAAGGTTCGTCACCAGGGTGAATCTTTACTTGCAGGGGTCCTCAGCGGCCGTGTTCCCGCGGAACGTGGGCGCGGGTGAGGCGTCGCCGACGGGTTGGCCCGAGCGCTTTTCGCCCGCCTTTGCACCCTTGGATGCCACCGCGTCGCGGGCGCCGGTGTCGTACTCGTTGTGGTCACCCTTGGACCCGGCAGCCGAATTGCGGCTTTTTGTCACTGAATTCCGTGGGGCTGCCGCGGCCACCACGACCGGTTTGTCCGCACGCAGTCGCTCGAACAGCTTCTCGGCCTCGGGCTCCACGAGTTGGTCGCGATTGGCGTTGTAGACATACGACTCCCGGGGCACCGTAAGGAATTGCACACGTTCGGTGGGGATGTCGCGCACCCCCCGCACGAGTTCGTACAAACCACGCAAGCTCGCCAGTCCCGGGTCCGTCGTGAGGGACGACGTGGCCGCGTCCAGCACGGGGTAGAGCCGCACCGGATTCAGCAGGACGTCGTTGCTGCGGACCTTGTTGACCAGGGCGCCGAGGAAACGCTGCTGGCGTTCCATCCGGTCGGTGTCGCTGCCGTCGCCCAGCGACTTGCGTGCCCGCACATAGCCGAGGGCCTGCTCGCCATTGAGCCTCACCCGCCCCGCCGGGAGCCGCAGTTTGGCCGCCTTGTCGTGGATCGGCGCGGCCAGGCACACCTCGACGCCGTCGACCGCGTCCACCATGTCCTTGAACCCGTGGAAGTCGAGGACCACGTAGTGGTCGACGCGGATGTTCGTGAGCCGCTCGACGGTGCGGACCGTGCAGGCCGAACCGCCCACCTGGAAGGCGTAGTTGAACATCGCGAACATGGGCTCGGTGCGGCTGCCGTCGGGCCGCCTGCACCCCGGCACGTCCACCATCAGGTCCCGGGGGAGCGACATGGCGGTGGCGCTGCGCCGCCCGGCGGACAGATGGAGCAGGATCGTCGTGTCGGACCGCTCGGTCCCGGAGTCCCGCCCGTAGCGCCGGTTGCCGTTTCCCGACCGCGAGTCCGACCCGATCACCAGGATGTTCTGCGCGCCCCGCACCAGCGAGGTGGGCCGCTCGCGTTCGTACCGCGCGAGTTCGGCCGCGGCCTCGTCGTCCGGCGTGATGTTGCCGTCGAGCTTCGCGTAGAGGGCCCACCCCGCCCCGCCCGCCGCGAGCACCACGACCACGAGAGCCAGCCCCACCCCCCGCAACCACCGCCGCCTGCGCCGCCGGGACAGCCCCCTCCCGCTGGCCGAGGCCCCCACTCCCGGACCGAGGCCGACGTCGGCGCCGTTCCGTCCGGGGGGAGCGCCTGCGGTGTCGGTCACGTGGGATCCACCCCTCATCGCGTACGAGCGCGTCGTGCGGGCTGCTCCTACGACGATGGCGCGGGCGGGGCGCCGAGGGCGGGTGGAGTTGAGCCGAACGGGTGACGCGGAGGCTGCGTGACGAGGGAGCGGAGACTGCTGGACGGGGTGCGCGGGGGCTGCGTGGCGGGGGTGTGGAGGCTGCGCTCCGAGGGGGCGGCGGTTGCGTCTACCGGGCGGTCGCGGTGACGCGCTCGCTCTCGATCCGCTTGGCCAGCGCGTCCTCACCCAGTTGATCCAGATTCCGGCACAACACCACGGACCCACCGGTGGCCAGCGGCGCGTACAACCCGGCGTTCAGCCCCTCCCAGGTGTCGTACGGCAGCCCCGACAGCAGCCGGGACCCGGGCCCCGTCAGCCCCAGCGCCGTCGCCTCCGCCCGCGCCCGCTCGACGACCTCCGCCCCGCTGAACTCCCGTCCGGCCGTGATCAGCGCCGGCTCCTCGGGGTCCACCGGCGCGAACGGAGCGAACCGGTCACCCTGACCCGGAACTTCGACGGCGTAGTCCGCGAACCCCGCCGGGGTCTGCGGGAAACGCCCGCCGAGCGGTCGTAGGGCGAGAGCGACCCGCTCCCCGGAACACGCCCGCGCGGCCTCCAGCGAGTCCGGCCCGCTCACCACCACGTCGGCCGCCCCCGGATCCCCGCCGACGTCCGCGATCACCCCCACCGACGAACAGGCCAGCAGCCACACGGCGGTCTGCCAGTGCGCGGGCAGCAACAGGCAGACCCGGTCGCCGGGAGCGGCGGCGAGATCGCCCTGGAGCAGGTTGGCGGTCTTGGCCACCCAATTGGCGAAGGTGGCCACGGACAATTCGACCCGTTCGCCGGTGGCGTCGTCGTAGAAGGTGACCAGCGGGCGTCCGGGGTCCGCGGCGAGCGCGGAACGCAGCAGGTCGGCAGGGGTGCGGTCGGTGGCGTTCACCCACCGAAGCGTACGCGGGCCCGTCGAGCGCATCGAGTTCCCGGGCCTGTGCCGCGCCACCGGTTCGGCGCAACGCGGCCCGATGGCCCGTCAATTCCGCGATGGACAGAAATGCATGACTATGTCCAAGATCGGGAACATGCGTGGATTCCTTGCTTCCTCGATCGGTGTCACCTGTGCGGCCGCCCTGGCTCTTCCGCTGACCCCGCCCGCGGCCGCGGTGAACACCCCGGCCCCGGCGAGTGCGGCGGCCACCGCGGCGCTGACGGACAACGCGGCCACGGCGACCGGGAGTCGGTCGACGGCGGAGGGGTCCGGCGGCACCCAGTCACTGCCGCTCGCACCCCTGGCCCGCGACCGCGCCCTGGGCCGCACCGACGAACAAGGCCTGCCTCGCAGGGACGTGCGGCACTTCTCGCTCGTCGGCGTGGTCTGGGACGACCCCACCACTGAACTCCACGGCCGGGTTCAGGTCCGTACCCGCGCCGTCGGCACGGGCGCCTGGTCCGACTGGCAGGACGTCGAGACCCACAACGCCGAACACGCGGCCGACCCGGACACCGCCGAAGGCGCCTCGGGGCGGGTGCGCGGCGCCACGGCCCCGCTGTGGGTGGGCAACTCCGACGGTGTGGAAGTACGTGTCCGGGCGGACGCCGCGACACCGGCACCCCACACCGACGAGACCACCGGCGGCCCCCGTGCGGCGACGGGGACCTCCCCCCTCCCCGCGGGCCTGCGCCTCGAACTGGTGGACCCCGGCGAGGACACGGCCCCGGCCACCGCCCACGCGACCGCTGACGGCACGCAGGCCCGCGGCACCACGCTCCGCGCGACCGCGGACGGCACCGACACCCGCGCCGCCACAGTCGCCGCCCCGGAGCCCCTGGCCGGCCGCATCACCGGCCGCATCACCGGCCGCGGCACCGTACCGGCCGCCGCACCGGACAACGCCCTCACCGCCGTGCAGGCCTCCGCCGCCAACGCCGAACTGTCGGTCCCCCTCGGCGCCACCGCGATCCCCGCACTCGACCGGAAGGCGACCGAACGGGAGTTGTCCGCCCTGCGGACCGGCGAGTCGGCGCGGTCGTCGCGGGCGAAGCCGTACATCGGACCGCGCCCGCGCATCGTCACGCGGCACGGCTGGGGCGCGAACGAGAAGCTGCGGGAACAGTGGTTCGGCTACACGAACACGGTCAAGGCGGCCTTCGTCCACCACACGGCGACCGGCAACGGGTACAAGTGTGCGCAGGCCCCCTCGGTCATCCGTGGTATCTACCGCTACCACGTCGTCAGCATGGGCTGGCGCGACATCGGCTACAACTTCCTCGTCGACAAGTGCGGAAACATCTACGAGGGACGCGCCGGGGGCGTGGCGAAGCCGGTCATGGGCGCACACACGCTCGGTTTCAACACCAACAGCATGGGGATCGCCGTCCTCGGCACCTACACCTCCACCAAGCCGTCCGCCGCCACCGTGACGGCCATCGCTCGGCTCACCGCGTGGAAACTCGGCCTCCACGGGGGCAATCCGCGCGGAAAGACATATCTGAAGTCCGGTGGTGGCAATCTCTACCGAAAGGGAAAAAATGTGCGACTGAATGTGATCTCCGGTCACCGGGACGGCTTCGCCACCGAGTGCCCCGGCCGAAAGCTCTACGGCAAGCTCGGCACCGCCCGCACGGCCGCGGCCCGCTACCAGGGACGCTAGGCCCTATGGGGCAGGGAACCTCCCGGGGTTGTGCGGAGTCTGTTCGACTGGCTGGAGGACACATTCGCCGCCGACGGGGGACAAAAGGCTGATTGCCGCCCGGCCGTCGAAGGCAGTGCACACGGTCTGCATACACTGTCCGGCCGAAAGACAGTTCGGCCGGTCCCGGCAGGAAGCGGAGACGACAGGTGACAGAAGCGATCCTCCTGGTCGGCGGCAAGGGAACCCGGCTGCGCCCCCTCACGGTGCACACGCCGAAGCCCATGGTCCGTGCGGCCGGGGTCCCCTTCCTCACACACCAGTTGGCGAGAGCGAGAGCGGCGGGCGTCGACCACATCGTGCTCGCCACCTCGTACCTGGCCGAGGTCTTCGAGCCGTACTTCGGCGACGGCTCATCGCTGGGTCTGCACATCGAGTACGTCACGGAGGAGGAGCCCCTCGGCACGGGCGGCGCCATCCGCAACGTGGCCTCCCGCCTCCACTCGGGCCCCGACGACCCGGTCCTGATCTTCAACGGCGACATCCTGACGGGCCTGGACATCGGGGCGCTGGTGCGTACCCACGAGACCACCGGCGCGGACGTGTCGTTGCACCTCACCAAGGTCGCCGACCCGCGTGCGTACGGCCTGGTCCCCACGGACGACACGGGCAAGGTCCTGGCGTTCCTGGAAAAGCCCCAGACCCCCGAGGAGATCGTCACCGACCAGATCAACGCGGGGGCGTACGTCTTCCGCCGCTCGGTCATCGACACGATCCCGGCGGGCCGCCCGGTCTCGGTGGAACGGGAGACGTTCCCGGACCTGTTGGCGGCCGGGGCCCACCTGCAGGGCATGGTCGACTCCACGTACTGGCTGGACCTCGGCACCCCGGCGGCCTTCGTCCGCGGCTCCGCCGACCTGGTCCTGGGCCGGGCCCCGTCCCCCGCGGTCCCCGGCCGCGGCGCCGACCGCCTGGTCCTTCCCACGGCGACCGTGGCTCCCGACGCCAAGCTGACCGGCGGCACGGTGGTGGGCGAGGGTGCGTTCGTGGCTGAGGGCGCGAGGGTCTTCGGGTCGACGATCCTCCCGGGCGCCGTCATCGAACCCGGCGCCGTCATCACCGACTCCCTCATCGGCACCCGCGCCCGCGTGGGGGAACGTTCCGTCCTCACCGGCACGGTCATCGGCGACGGCGCGGTCATCGGCGCGGACAACGAACTCCGCGACGGCATGCGGGTGTGGTGTGACGCGCGTATCCCGGCGGGGTCGGTGCGGTTCTCCTCGGACCAGTAGCAGCGGGAACGGCGACGCCGGGCCGGGCACTGCCTGCCTGTCCGGCGTCGGAGGGCTCACAACCGTCCGATGTCCCCCCGCGGCATCCGCGGCGCCCGCCGAGCCGGAACCCTCCCGCTCAGCAGGATCAACCGGGCCGCCCGATGCCGCTGCCCCGCATACGGCTCCAGCAACTCCAACATCACCGAGTCGTCCGCGTCCCGGTCCCCGGCCAACGCCCACCCCACGATCCCCGGCAGATGCAGATCCCCCACGGTCACCGCGTCCGCCGCGCCGTGACTGCGCTGCACCACTTCCGCCGACGTCCACGGCCCGATCCCCGGCAGCACCTCCAACCGGGCCTGCGCGGCCTCCGCCTCCATCCGGACGGCCTCCTCCATCCGCCCCGCCACCCGGACAGCCCGCAGGATCGTCGACGCCCGCTTGTTGTCGACACCGGCCCGATGCCACTCCCACGACGGAATCAACGCCCACGTCCGGGGCGCCGGCATCACCCACAGCCGCCCACCCGCGGCGGGCCCCGGTGCGGGCTCCCCGAACTCGCGCACCAGCAACCGCCACGCCCGGTACGCCTCGTCGGCCGTGACCTTCTGCTCCAGGACCGACGGAATCAACGACTCCAGCACCAGCCCGGTCCGCGTCAGCCGAAGCCCCGGCCGCCGATGCCAGGCGCCCGCCACCACCCGGTGCCGAGGCGTGAACGCGGCCGGGTCGTCATCGGCCCCGAGCATCCCCGGCAACCGGTCCAGCAGCCACTCCGCTCCCGGCCCCCACGCCTCCCCGCGCACCTCACCGCCCACCGCGGAGACCCGCAGCGTGCCCGGCCCGACCGGGGTCAGGCTGGCCCGCCACACGGACCCGTCCGGCATCGCCCGGAACGTCGGATCACCCGGCCCCCGCCGAAGCGGCCCGAGCACCAACCCGAGATCGACCGGCCAGCCAGGCACCCACCTCCGCACCCGCCCCGCGACCACCGCCCCTGCCCCACGCGCGGCGGGCACGACGACCTCCCCACCGCGCACAGTCACGCGCGTGGGCCGCGGAGCGAACCGTCCTGCCACGAATAAATTCCCGAAGGTAGACGCAATGCCCTACGAGACTAAACGGCCCCCACGCCCACCCCTCTAGGGGCGCGGGGAACTGCGCGATCAGCCCCCACCAACCCGCAGCCATCCACCCACCCCTCTAGGGGCGCGGGGAACTGCGCGATCAGCCTCCACCAACCCGCAGCCATCCACCCACCCCTCTAGGGGCGCGGGGAACTGCGCAAACACCCCCCACAAACCCGCACCAGTCCCGCCCCCCCCAGCGGAGCGTCACCGCACAGCGATAAAGCCCCCAACATCCCGCTCCCCCCGAGCCCGAGGCTCCTCCCCCGGATGCCCCACCGCCACCGCCCCCATCGGATCCCAGTCCCCCGGCAGCCCCAGCACCTCCCGCACCACCTCACGGCAGAACATCGTGGACGACACCCACGCCGACCCCAGCCGCTCCCCGGCCAGCGCGACGAGGAAGTTCTGCACGCCGGCCCCCGTGGCGACCACGAACATCTCCCGCTCCGCCGTGTCCCGGCGCGGATCGCCGTACGTGTGCGAGCCGTCCATGACGAGGCACGGCACCACGAGATACGGCGCGCCCCGCAGCACCTCCCCCCGCCGCACCCGCTTGGCGATGGACTCCTCGCTCTTCCCGTCCCGCCGCAGATCGGCGATCCAGGCCTCGCGCATGGCGTCCAGCAACCCGGTCCGCGCGGCCTCGGACTCCACCAGCACGAACCGCCAGGGCGTCGTGTGGTGCGGCGCCGGCGCCGTCACGGCCGCGGCCACGGCCCGTCGAACGGCCCCCGGATCGACCGGCTCGTCCGTGAAGGCCCGTACTGTACGCCGCTGGGTCACCGCGGCCCGTACCGCTTCCGAGGTGCCCAGCCGGAACATGTCGTCGCGCGCGCCGCGCACCATGGTCCGCGCGCCCTCACCGTGCTCCCCGGCCACCACGTGCGGCAGTCCGCGCACCACGGCGACGGGCAGCCCGGCGGCCTTGCCCTTCACCAGGTCGCCGGCGGCGGCCAGCTCGTCCGCCGTGGCGACGACCGTCGCGCTCAGCGGATTGCCGTGCGCGTCCGTGCCGCCGCGCAGATCGTCGAGCACCCGCACCCCGGCCGCGCCGATCGCCACGTCGGTGAGCCCCGCGCGCCAGGGCCGCCCGAAGGTGTCGGTGACGAGGACCCCGATATCGACACCGAGGGCGTCCCGCAGGCCGTCCCGGATCGCCCGCGCGGAGGCGTCCGGGTCCTCGGGCAGCAACAGGACCGTCCCCGAAGGGGTGTTGGAGGCGTCGACGCCGGCCGCGGCCATCACCAGCCCCTGCCGGTTCTCGACGATCCTGAGCGCACCGCGCCGCGCCACCACCCGTACGGTCTCGGCGTCGATCGCGGCTTCCCGGTCGGATGCCCGGACCACCCGCCCCTCCGCCTTCGACACGATCTTCGAGGTGACGAGGACGACGTCCCCGTCGGCCAGCGCGGGCTCGGCGGCGGCGATCAGTTTGGCGAGGTCGTCGCCCCGCTGCACCTCGGGGAGCCCGGGCACCGCCCAGACCCGGTAACCGTCGACAGGTACGCCGTTCATACCGCCCGTACCTCCTCGGCCAGCGTCAGCGCCTCCCGGGCCATCCGCGCGGTCGCGTCCACGTCGGTCATCATCAGCGGCACGGCCCGGCACCGGATCCCGGCGGCCTCCACCCGCTCCACCACGCCCGCGTCCACGGTGTCCACCAGCCAGCCGTCCAGCAGGCCCGAACCGTAGTGCTCGGCGACCGCGGAGGCCGTCGACTCCACGCCGATGGCCGCGAGCACCTTGTCGGCCATCCCGCGCACCGGCGCGTCCCCGACGATGGGGGAGAGGCCCACCACCGGCACCCCGGCGTCGGCGATCGCCTCGCGGATGCCGGGCACGGCGAGGATCGTGCCGATGGAGACCACCGGGTTGGAGGGCGGGAAGATGACGACGTCCGCCTCCGCGATGGCTTCCAGGACGCCCGGCGCCGGCTTGGACTGGTCCGCCCCGACCGGCACGATCGCCTCGGCCGGCACACCGGCCCGCAACCGCACCCAGTACTCCTGGAAGTGGACCGCCTTGCGCTCCCCGTCGACCTCGACGGCGACATGGGTCTCGACCCGGTCGTCCGTCATGGGGATCAGCCGTACGCCCGGCTGCCACCGGTCGCACAGCGCCTCGGTCACCGCGCTCAGCGGATAGCCCGCGCTGATCATCTGCGTCCGCACTATGTGCGTGGCGAAGTCCCGGTCGCCGAGCCCGAACCACTCGGGTCCGGCGCCGTACGCCGCGAGCTCCTGCTTGAGGTGGAACGTCTCGTCGTCCCGTCCCCAGCCCTGCTCCTCGTTGATGCCGCCGCCGAGTGTGTACATCACCGTGTCGAGGTCGGGGCAGACCTTCAGCCCGAAGAGGTGAATGTCGTCCCCGGTGTTGCCGATGACCGTGACGTCCGCGTCCGGCGCGGCCTGCTTGAGACCACGCAGGAACCGGGCACCACCGATGCCGCCTGCCAGAACCACAATGCGCATGGGCCAAGTCTTGCAGGCGGGTACGACACCGCGTCAGGCGGTCGCACCAAGCGCCGGCCGGTCCCGGCCTGCTTTCAGCCGGTCCCCGCCTTCGTCAGGCGGACACGACATCCACGTCGTCGTGGGCCTCGGGGGCCGTGCACGCCAGGGCGGTCCGCCCGGCCGAACCCAGCAGGGACTGGGGACGCATCGGCATCTCGGTGAGGCCCGGGTAGTAGACGTGCAGGCTCACGGCGGGCTCCAACGCGTCGTTGACCACCTCGTGCGCGTATCCCGGGGCGAAGACCCGCTGGGTGCCGGCTGCGAGCGCACGGGTGCCCCGATCGGTCCGCTCGGTGAGGGTGCCCTCCAGGACGGTCAGGACTCCGGAGGAGCGGCCGTGGTCGTGCAGCCCGCTGCCCTGCCCGGGCACCCAGGACAGCAGCCACACCTCGTAGCCAGGCCCGGTGCGCAGCCGGTGGTACCAGCGCGTGGTCGCGTCGTACTGGACGAGGTGCTCCCACTGGGAGCGGTCGGCGGCGAGGGAGCGGGCCAGGCCGACGAACTCGGCGACGGTGGCCGGGTGCTCACGCGGGGCCTGGAGCAGGTGCGGGACTTCGAGGAGGTCGCCGGCGATCTGGATGTCGCTGTCGCTGTTCATGGGGTGGGTGTTTCCTCGGCGGAAGAGTGGGGGGCTGGCTGGGTGTCGCGTACCGTCCGCCCGGGTCGCGAGCGGGGAGGATGCCCGGTGAGGGCTCGATCCTGGTGCGGATCAAAGGAAACGGCAGCCGAGTCGCGGTGGACTCACGTACAGCTGGAGCGCGTTGGGCTCAACAGCTGGGACAGCAACAACAGCTACAGCGAGCGTGGGCAGCACCGAGGGACCCGGCCGAGCGGGTCGAGGTGAGTGCCAAGTTCGCGAGCATGCCCATAAGGACATCGGTTCACACGTCCACTGTCAACTCGACACCCGACAAGTGGGACATGTTTCACCTCATCCGGTCCATCTCTCTGGTGAAAGGTTTGTGCAGGCGTCACCCGGGACACATGGCGCACAACCAGGCGCGCAAGCCCCGTTGTGATCCCGTGATGCGACTGTGATCCGGTTTGCTTCGATGCGCGCGTCGGAACGAGTTCGAACCCCTGGGCGTCCTCCTCCGTACAGGCCCGGAAAGGCCCTGTGTGACATGGGGTGTCCTCTCGGGCTTCGTCTGCTTGTCAAGGTTTAGGACGATTTGAACACTTTCCGCTAGGCCTTGGTTCCGCAGAGTGAATAAGGGGCTCAATAGCAGATCTCGGCTTGACTCGCCCGGATCAGCACACTTGTAATTTCACTCGTGTCGTTCAGCCGACTTCGGTAACGGCTGGATCACGGGGATGCGAAAGACAGACGAGGGGCGCACATGACCGAGACGGTGCAGCAACTGCTGGTCGACGACGCGGACGAGGAACTCGGCTGGCAGGAGCGCGCGCTGTGCGCCCAGACCGACCCCGAGTCCTTCTTTCCCGAGAAGGGCGGCTCCACCCGCGAGGCCAAGAAGGTCTGCCTCGCGTGTGAGGTCCGCTCCGAGTGCCTCGAATACGCCCTCGCCAACGACGAACGCTTCGGCATCTGGGGCGGCCTGTCCGAGCGTGAGCGCCGCAGACTGAAGAAGGCCGCCGTCTGACCGAGGAGCACCCGCCCCCCGACCGAGGCGCTACGCACCGCCCCTTTTGGTTCTGCCGATAGTGTGGGCGCTCGTCCGAGACGCCCCGCTGCCCCCTCGGGGTACAGGCGTCCACCGCAGTCCAGCGAACCGGGGCCCGTACCTCGATGTCCGTGCACAACCACCCGGCAGCCCAGCACGACACCGCTGCCACACCTGAGTTCCCGCGTCATGTGGTGACCGCGGTCCTCGTCTCCCACGACGGTGCCCGCTGGCTGCCCGACGCGCTCACCGGACTGCTGGGGCAGGAGCGCCCCGTGCAGTTCGCCATGGGCGCCGACACCGGCAGCGCGGACGACTCCGCCCAGCTGGTCACCGACGCCCTCGGCGCCGACCGGGTGCTGCACCTCGCCCGGCGCACGGGCTTCGGCCAGGCCGTCGAGGAGGCCGGCCGCAGCGCCCCCGTCCTGACGCCCGACGAGCTGCCGTACCTGAAGCGGCCGAGCGGCTGGGACCCCGTCAGCCGCACCTGGCGCGACGACGCCTACGACATGCCGGACCTCCCGCACGGCGAACCGGTCCAGTGGCTGTGGCTGCTGCACGACGACTGCGCCCCCGAACCGGACGCCCTGGCCCAGCTGCTGCGGGTCGTGGACAACGAGTACGAACTGGGCCGGGACGACGTCGCCGTCGTCGGCCCCAAGCTCCGCGGCTGGTACGACCGTCGGCAGCTGCTGGAGGTCGGCGTCACCATCGCCCACTCCGGCCGCCGCTGGACCGGCCTCGACCGCCGTGAACAGGACCAGGGCCAGCACGACCACGTCCGTCCGGTGCTGTCCGTGTCCACCGCGGGCATGCTGATCCGGCGCGACGTGTTCGAGCAACTCGGCGGCTTCGACCGCCGGCTGCCCCTGATGCGTGACGACGTCGACCTGTGCTGGCGCGCCAACGCGGCCGGATACCGCGTGCTGATCGCCCCCGAGGCCGTCGTACGACACGCCGAGGCAGCCTCCCGCGAGCGCCGCGCCGTCGACTGCGCGGGCCGCACCACCGCCTCCCCGCACAAGGTCGACAAGGCCGGCGCGGCCTACACCCTGCTCGTCAACACGCGCACGGCCATGTTGCCCTGGGTGCTGCTGCGGCTCGTCCTGGGCACCCTGCTGCGGACCGTCGCCTACCTCGTCGGCAAGGTCCCCGGACAGGCCGTCGACGAGATCCGCGGTCTGATGGGCACCCTGCTGCGGCCCGAGCGGATCCTCGCCGGCCGCCGCAGGCGCGGACGTCCGGCCGTCGGCAAGGAGGAGACGCGTCCGCTGTTCCCGCCGCCGGGTGCGACGATCCGCGCCACGGTCGAACAGGCCGCGGGTGACCTCTTCGGCAGCTCCGACCCGGAGGCCACCTCCGGCGCCGGCCGGCACGGCGGCGGGATCGAGTCCGGGCCCGGCGGCGACGACGCCGACTTCCTGCAGATCGAGCAGTTCGCCCGCCTCAAGCGCATCGCCCGCAAGCCCGGCCCGGTGCTCTTCCTGACGCTGCTGCTGGTCTCCCTGGTCGCCTGCCGCGCCCTCCTCGGCGGCGGCGCGCTGGCGGGCGGCGCCCTGCTGCCGGCCTCGGCCGACTCCGGTGACCTGTGGTCCCGCTACCTCGACGCCTGGCACACCGTGGGCGCCGGCGGCACCGCGTCCGCGCCGCCGTACCTCGCCCTCGTCGCGATGCTCGCGTCCGTGCTGTTCGGCTCGACCGGCCTCGCGATCACGATCCTGCTGGTCTGCTCGGTCCCGCTCGCGGGCCTCACCGCGTACTTCGCCTCCCGCCCACTCGTCGAGTCCCGCCTGCTGCGGGCGTGGGCCGCCGTCGTCTACGCCTTCCTGCCCGCCGCCACCGGCGCCCTCGCCGGCGGCCGCCTCGGCACCGCCGTCCTCGCCGTCCTGCTGCCGCTCATCGCGCGCGCCGGCATCGCGGCCAGTGGCCTCGCGAACACCTCCGGTACACGTGGCAGTTGGCGCGCCACCTGGGCGTACGCGCTGCTCCTGACCGTCACCACCGCGTTCACGCCGATCATCTGGCCCATCACGCTGGTCCTCGGCATCGGCGTGCTGGCCGTGCGCCGCGCCGAGATCACCGCCTACGGCCCGCGCTTCCTGGCCCAGTTCGGTGTCCCCCTGCTCGTCCTCGCGCCCTGGTCGCTGACCCTGCTCCCGTTCGGTTTCTTCCGGGAAGCCGGCCTGGAGTACGGCTCCTCGGCGGCCACCGCCCTCGATCTGCTCGGCATCAGTCCCGGCGGCCCCGGCACGGTCAGCGGACTGATGCTCATCGGCGTGGTCCTGGCCGCGCTCGCCTCCCTGCTGCGCTCCGAGCGGCAGTTCGGCATCTGGACCGCCTGGGCCGCCGCCCTCGTCGGTCTGCTCTTCGCCGTCCTGTCCAACGCCTCCACCTGGGCCGGCCCGGCCACCCTCGTCTACGGCCTCGCCCTCCTGGCCGCCGCCGTGCTCGGCGCCGACGGGGCACGCGCGCGCGTCGCCGAGCAGAGCTTCGGCTGGCGTCAGCCGGTCGCCGCGCTGATCGCCTTCGCCTCGGCCGCGGGCCCGCTGCTCGTCGCCGCCGGATGGATGATCGGCGGCGCCGACGGGCCGCTGGAGCGGCGCGACCCGGTGCAGGTGCCCGCGTTCGTCGCCGAGGAGAGCGGCACCAGCGACCAGGCCCGCACCCTGGTCCTCGACAGCGACTCCGCCGCCCACGTCGGCTACATGCTGGTCCGCGGCTCCGGCGCCCGCCTCGGCGACGCCGAACTCACCGCCGCCGACGGCGGGAACAGCGGACTCGACAAGGTCGTCGCCAACCTCGTGGCCGGATCCGGCGCCGACCAGACCGACCAGCTCGGCAAGTTCGCGGTGCGCTACGTCCTCGTCCACAAGGGCGCGCCCCGCGAGGTCACCCGCGTTCTGGACGCCACGCCGGGGCTGTCCCGGCTCAGCCAGCAGGACGGCAGCGGGCTGTGGCGGGTCGACCAGGAGGTCGCGCGCGCCACCATCGTCACCGAGTCCGGAGCCCCGCGGCCCGTCGCCGCCGGTCCCGTCGACATCCACACCACGATCCCGTCCGGCGCCGACGGCCGCGTCCTGCGCCTGGCCGACACCGCCGCCGAGGGCTGGACGGCCACCCTGGACGGACGGCCGCTCACCCGCACCACGGTCGACGGCTGGGCCCAGGGCTTCGAACTCCCCGCCACCGGCGGCGAGCTGGACGTCACCTACGACGACCCGATCGCCCACACCGCCTGGCTGTGGGCGCAGGGCGCGCTCGCGATCGTCCTCGTCGTGCTGGCGCTGCCCGGCCGCCGCCGCCACGTCGACGACGACCTCCCCGAGGAGCCCACCGTCCCCGCCCAGGCCGTCGCCGGCGAGGGCCGGCGCGCCCGCCGTCTGCGCGCCCAGGCCGAGGCCGAAGAGGGCGCCCGGCCCGACGAGTTCCCACCCCCTCCACCGGGAGAGGCCCCGGTCCCCGCCGCCGTCCCGCAGCAGTCCTACGGCCAGTGGGACACCCCCGGTCACACCGGCGCCGAGTACGGCAACGGCTACGGCGGCGAGCACTACCAGGACGCCCAGCAGCAGTACCCCGCGGGCGGCTACGACCAACAGCCCTACCAGGCGGACCCGTACCAGGGCGGCCAGTACGACCCGTACGCCTACGGCGGGCAGCCCCAGCAGACGCCGTACGACCAGGGCTACGGCCAGGACTACCCGCAGCAGGGTTACGACCAGGGCTACGACCCCCACTACGACCCGGCGCAGCAGCCGCACCCGCACGGCACCGGCCCTGAGCAGAGCCCCGACGGGAGCCAGCAGTGAACCGCACCACCCTGTCCCTGATCGCCGGTACCGCCGCGCTCGCCGCCATCACCGGATTCGCCGCCCTCGACACACCGGACGCCGCCGGAACCGACACCACGGGGGCGGCCGCCGAACTGCCGGTGGAGCGCACCAGCCTGGTGTGCCCGGCGCCCAGCCTCTCCGACCTCGCGGAGACGTCGTACACGTCCTTCACGCCCGTGACCAAGGGCGCCGGGAGCGACGGGAAGGGCGAACTGCTACCGGCCGCCGGGCAGTCGGATGACGGCAAGGCCGCGTCCAAGAAGAAGACCAAGCCGGTCCTGACGCCGAAGGGCCCCGGCACCCCGGTCACCGGGGACGTCTCCGGCGCCGACAGCCCCGCGCTCCTCGGCACCGCCGAGGGCGGTTACGCGCCCGGCTGGACCCTCCAGGAGACCACCGAGGTCGCCGCGGGCACCGGCCGCGGTCTCCAGGGCGTCAACTGCACCGCCCCCGACACGGAGTTCTGGTTCCCCGGCGCCAGCACCGCCGCCGACCGCACCGACTACGTCCACCTCACCAACCCCGACGACTCCGCCGCCGTCGTCGACGTGGAGCTCTACGGCAAGGACGGCGCCCTGCAGACCACGGTGGGGGAGGGCATCACGGTCCAGCCGCACTCCAGTGACCCGGTGCTGCTGTCCACGCTCACGGCCGCGAAGCAGGAGAACCTCACCGTCCATGTGAACGTCCGCAGCGGGCGGGTGGCGGCGTCCGTGCAGGCGCTGGACGACCGGCTCGGCGGCGACTGGCTGGCCGCGGCCACCGACCCGGCGGGCGGTCTCGTCCTGCCCGGCATCCCGAAGGACGCCACCGCCGTACGCCTGATCGCCTTCACGCCCGGCGACTCCGACGCCGACCTGAAGGTGCGCCTGGCCTCCCCGTCCGGGCCCATCACACCCGCCGGCAACGAGACGCTGCACGTGAAGGCGGGCATGACGACCGCGGTCGACCTCGGGGACGTCACCCGCGGCGAGGCCGGCTCCCTGATCCTGACCCCGACCGACCAGTCCGTTCCGGTGGTCGCCGCCCTCAGGGTCGTCCGAGGCAAGGGGGACAAGCAGGAGACGGCGTTCATCCCCGCCGCCGCTCCCGTCGGCACCCGGGCGACGTCCGCCGACAACAGCGCCAAGGGCAGCACGCTCACCCTGACCGCGCCGGGCCAGACCGCGAAGGTCAAGGTCACCGCGTCCGCGGGCAGCGGCGGCGGCACTCCGGCGTCGAAGACGTTCACCGTCAAGGGGGGCACCGCCCAGAACGTCGAGGCGCCGGTCCCAGGCGGCTTGAAGGGCACGTACGCCCTGACGGTGGAGCCGGTGTCGGGGGGCCAGGTCTACGCGGCCCGCACCCTCGAGGCCACCGAGGGCGGCGTCCCCGGCTTCACCATCCAGACCCTCCCGGACGACCGGGGGATGGTGGCGGTACCGGAAGCGGACGAGGACCTGTCGGTGCTGCAGAAGTAGCCGGACCGGGGTGGCCGCGGGGGAGGACCGGCTGAGGTCAGTCCTCCCCGTACCGGGGATCCACCGTCTCCGGAGTCAGCCCCAACAGCTCGGCGACCTGCTCCACGACGATCTCGTGCACCAGCGCGGCACGCTCGTCCCGTCCCTTGGTGCGGATCTCCACCGGCCGCCGGTACACGATCACCCGGGCCCGCTGTCCGTCCTCGGAGGCGATCGTGCCGCCCAGCGGAACCGCCTCGTCGTTCCACGCCTCACCCGGCCCGTCGAGCCGTGGCACTTCGAGCACCAGGAAATCGATGTCGGCGAGCTGCGGCCAGCGCCGCTCCAGTCGCTCCACGGAGTCCTGCACCAGATCCGCGAACGCCTCCGCACGGCTCGTGGAGAGCGGCACCTGCGGGGGCGCGATGGGGCCGCGCATGCCACGTCCGTGGCGGTCACGACGGCGGGGCCCGGGCGCGGCGGCACGGGGCGTTACGGGGTTGTCCATCACTGGTGAAGCGTAGTCCTCGCCGCGCGCGCGTGCCCGGCCCCCACGCTGCATCGCGGGGCAGCCGCCCGCCCCGCACCGCATGTCGGTAGTTGACCATTCCAGCCAAGGTTGGGCTCGATTCCGTATCTCTACGCGACCGTCGATCTCGGGGTGATTGACGTGATTTGCGTGGAGTGGTGACCTGGCCCGGGTCGGCCCGGCCTCCCGCGATGTGGTGTCCGCGCAGGTCAGAGAGGTGCGCCGAGAGGGGCGTGTGGGACGTTTCACAGCACGACACAGTGGGGCGACCTGGAGCAGAGTCGTCGCGGCCCGCTCAAGAGTGCGGTACCGTCCAACGTCGTGAGCCCTGTACGTCGCTGTTCGCGCACCGCTTGCGGCCGTCCCGCCGTCGCGACGCTGACGTACGTCTACGCCGACTCGACCGCGGTCCTCGGCCCGCTCGCCACCTACGCCGAGCCCCACTGCTACGACCTGTGCGCCGAGCACTCCGAGCGCCTCACCGCCCCGCGCGGCTGGGAGGTCGTCCGCCTCCTCGACGGCTCGGCTCCGGCCCGGCCCAGCGGCGACGACCTGGAAGCACTGGCCAACGCCGTGCGCGAGGCGGCCCGCCCCCAGGAGCGCGCGGCCGGGGCCGGCGGCGCCGGCGGACAGCGCGGGGCGGACCCGATGGAGGTCGCACGCCGCGGTCATCTGCGGGTGCTGCGCTCACCGGACAACTGAGTCAGCACTCGGTCGGCAGCGCAGGGGCCCGCGAGGTCGGTGCGGGTAGTTTGGGGCGACCTATCGGACTTTCAGAAGGGTTGGCCGTGGCTGATCTCTCCCAGCTCGTGAAGGCGTACGACGTGCGTGGGGTCGTCCCGGACCAGTGGGACGAGTCGCTCGCCGAGCTGTTCGGCGCCGCGTTCGTCCAGGTGACCGGCGCGAGCGCGATCGTGATCGGGCACGACATGCGGCCCTCGTCCCCCGGGCTGTCGCGAGCCTTCGCACGCGGAGCGGCGGCACGCGGCGTGGACGTCACCGAGATCGGCCTGTGCTCGACCGACCAGCTGTACTACGCGTCCGGCGCGTTGAACCTGCCGGGCGCGATGTTCACCGCCTCGCACAACCCCGCCCGGTACAACGGCATCAAGATGTGCCGCGCGGGAGCCTCCCCGGTCGGCCAGGACACCGGCCTCGCCGAGGTCCGCGAACTGGTCGAGGAATGGAGCGAGTCGGGCGCCCCCGAGCCGGCCGCGGCACCCGGAACGATCACGCGGCAGGACACGCTGCAGGACTACGCCGCCTACCTCCGTTCCCTCGTCGACCTGACGTCCATCTCCCACCTGAAGGTCGTCGTCGACGCGGGCAACGGCATGGGCGGCCACACCGTCCCCACGGTCTTCGCCGGCCTGCCCCTGGACGTCGTCCCGATGTACTTCGAACTGGACGGCACCTTCCCCAACCACGAGGCCAACCCCCTCGACCCGGCGAACATCGTCGACCTGCAGAAGCGGGTCCGCGAGGAGGGCGCCGACCTCGGCATCGCCTTCGACGGCGACGCCGACCGCTGCTTCGTCGTCGACGAGCACGGCGACCCGGTCTCCCCGTCCGCCGTCACCGCCCTGGTGGCCTCCCGCGAACTCGCCAAGCACGGCGGCAAGGGCACGATCATCCACAACCTGATCACCTCCTGGTCGGTGCCGGAGGTCGTGAAGGAGCAGGGCGGCACACCCGTACGCACCCGCGTGGGCCACTCCTTCATCAAGGCCGAGATGGCGAGGACCGGCGCGATCTTCGGCGGCGAGCACTCCGCGCACTACTACTTCAAGGACTTCTGGAACGCCGACACCGGCATGCTGGCCGCCCTGCACGTCCTCGCCGCCCTCGGCGGTCAGGAGGGCCCCCTCTCGGCGCTGGTGGCGCAGTACGACCGCTACGTCGGCTCCGGCGAGATCAACTCCACGGTCGACGACCAGGCGGCCCGCCTCACCGCGGTGCGCTCCGCGTACGAGGGCCAGGAGGGCATCGAGCTGGACGTGCTGGACGGCCTGACGGTGTCGTCGGCCGACTGGTGGTTCAACGTCCGCCCCTCCAACACGGAACCGCTGCTGCGGCTGAACGCGGAGGCCAGGGACGAGGCCACGATGACGAAGGTGCGGGACGAGGTTTTGGGGATCATCCGGGGCTGAGGCGGATCATCCGGGTTTCGTCGGCGGCCGGCGTGGGTGACCCCGGCCGCCCACGGACCCCGGCCCCCTCCGGCCAACACACCCCCCGCTCCCGGCGGTACCCTGACCAGGCACATCCGCACACGCAAGCGCACGCGAACCCGCCCCGAAGGGACAACCCCATGCCGCTCGAAGCCGGCCTTCTGGAGATCCTCGCCTGCCCGGCCTGCCACGCACCCCTCAAGGAGCAGGACACCGAGCTGATCTGCGCCGGCCAGGACTGCGGCCTGGCGTACCCCGTCCGTGACGGCATCCCCGTCCTCCTCGTCGACGAGGCCCGCCGCCCCGTGTGAGCCACCACTGGCGACCCGGAGACCCGCGCATCCGACGACCCCGGCCACCGGAGGCTGCCGCCCATGCTCGACGAATCGCTCCTCGACACCCCTGAGGCACTCGCGGAGGCCGACCAGCGCGGCCTGCTCCGAGGCGCCGCCGAGGCCGGTGCCCGCGTCCGCACCGCCGCCCGGCACGCCGCCGAGGCCGGAGTGCCCGACCTCAAACCGGACGGCCGCCCCCGCGCCGTCCTCATCGCGGGCCCCGGCGCCGCCGCCACCTCCGTCGCCGACCTCCTCGGCACCCTCGCGGGCCCCGGCAGTCCGGTCGTCCGCCTGGCACCCACCGGCGTCGCCCCCGCCGCGGGCGCCCTGCGCTGGGAACTGCCCGGCTGGGCCGGCTCCGTGGACCTGCTCCTGATCGCCACCCCCGACGGCACCGAACCGGGCCTGTCGCTGCTCGCCGACGCCGCGTACCGACGCGGCTGCACGGTCGTCGCGGTGGCCCCGGCCGGGACCCCGCTCACCGAGGCGGTGGAAGGCGCCCACGGTCTCTTCGTACCGCTGGCGATCGCCCCGTACGACGAGCGGCAGGACGTCCTGCCCGCCGCGTCCGCCCCCGGCGTCCTGTGGGCGCTGCTCACGCCCCTGCTCGCGATCCTCGACCGCGCCGGGCTGCTCACCGCCGGACCGGATGCGCTCGGCAAGGTCGCCGACCGCCTCGACAGCGTCGCCGAACGCTGCGGGCCCGCCATCGCGACCTACAGCAACCCGGCCAAGACCCTGGCCGCCGAACTCGCCGACTCCCTCCCGGTGATCTGGACCGAGGGCACCTCCGCGGGCCCCGCGGGACGCCGTTTCGCCGCCGCGCTCGCCGAGTTGTCCGGTACGCCCGCGATCGTCGCCGAACTGCCCGAGGCCCTCGCCGCACACAGCGCCCTCCTCGCGGGCACGCTGGCCGCCGGCGCCGACCCGGACGACTTCTTCCGCGACCGCGTGGAGGAAGCGCCCGCCCTGCACGCGCGCGTGGTGCTGCTCCGCGACCGCCCGATCGGCGGCCTCACCGCCGCCCCCGGCGCCCGCGACCTGGCCCTCAACCACGACACACCGATCAGCGAACTGGAGCCGGAACCCGGCGGGGAGCTGGAGACCCTCGCGGAGCTGATCGCCATGACGGATTTCGCCGCCGTTTACCTGGCGCTCGCTTCCAGGGCCTGATCTTGCCCAGGACGCCTCCGACCCCCGTACGCCCGGCGCCCTGACCTCGTACGGCCCGGCGCCCTGACCGTCGTACGAACGACGCTCCGACCGTGGTACGCACCAAGAACCGGCAGAAAGAACCCCATGGACCGCCTCGACAACACGATCCGCCCCTACGCCTGGGGTTCGGCCACCGCGATCCCGCGACTGCTCGGCGTCGAGCCGACCGGCGAGCCGCAGGCGGAGATGTGGATGGGTGCCCACCCGGGCGCACCCTCCCGCACCCGGCGCGGCACCCTCGTCGAGGTCGTCGAGGCCGACCCGGAGCGGGAGTTGGGCGCACCGGCCGTGGCCAAGTTCGGTCCGCGACTGCCCTTCCTGCTCAAGATCCTCGCCGCCGGCGCCCCGCTCTCCCTCCAGGTGCACCCCGACCTGGAGCAGGCGAAGGAGGGGTACGCGGAGGAGGAACGCCGCAACATCCCCATCGACGCCCCGCACCGCAACTACAAGGACGCCAACCACAAGCCCGAACTCATCTGCGCGCTCACCGAGTTCGACGGCCTGTGCGGCTTCCGTGACCCCGCCCAGGCCGCCGACCTCCTCGACGGACTCGGCGTCGACTCCCTCAAGCCGTACGTCGACCTGCTGCACGCCCGCCCCGGGGACGCGGCCCTGCGCGAGGTCCTCACGGCGATCCTCACCGCCGACCCGGACGAGATGGCCCGCACGGTCACCGCGGCCACGTCCGCCTGCACCCGACTCGGCGGCACCTACGCCCCCTACGCGGACATCGCCCACCACTACCCGGGCGACCCCGGCGTCATCGCCGCGATGCTCCTCAACCACGTCCGGCTCCAGCCCGGCGAGGCCCTGTTCCTCGGCGCCGGCATCCCGCACGCGTACCTGAACGGCCTCGGCGTCGAGATCATGGCGAACTCGGACAACGTCCTTCGCTGCGGCCTGACCCCCAAGCACGTCGACGTGCCCGAACTCCTGCGCATCGTCCGCTTCGAACCGAGCGACCCCGGTGTGCTGCGCCCCGGGCCCTCACCCGACGGCGAAGAGGTCTACGAGACCCCGATCGACGAGTTCCGGCTCTCCCGATACGTCCTGCCCGGGGGCTCCGCCGCCCATGACCTCACCAGCGAGACCCCCCAGATCCTGCTCTGCGCGGCCGGCTCGGTACACGCGGGCGAGTACGAACTGACGGCCGGGCAGTCGGTGTTCGTACCGGCGGGAGAGAAGGCCGAGGTGTCCGGTGCGGGCACCCTCTTCCGGGCCACTGTGATTGTCTGACCGGCTCTGTGGATACCTGAGGAGTCTGCGCCGCGCGGGGCTGCAAGAATGACCCACCGGCAAAGGACCGGCAAAGGCCCGGTCCTTGGACGACCCTCCTGGGGCGCCCGCGTACGTACCAAGGCGAAGGGACAACGCGACACATGAGCGCGTCAGGCGGTACCAAGGCGATCGTGGCGGCACTCGGCGCCAACCTCGCGATCGCGGCATCGAAGTTCGTGGCGTTCGCGTTCAGTGGTTCGTCGTCGATGCTCGCCGAGGGCGTGCACTCGCTCGCCGACTCCGGCAACCAGTTCCTGCTCCTGCTCGGCGGCAAGAAGGCCCAGCGCGAGGCCACCCCGCAGCACCCCTTCGGCTACGGCCGCGAGCGCTACATCTACGCCTTCCTGGTCTCCATCGTCCTCTTCTCGGTCGGCGGCATGTTCGCCATCTACGAGGGCTACGAGAAGATCAAGAGCCCGCACGAGATCGAGCACTGGTACTGGCCGGTGGGCGTCCTGGTCTTCGCGATCATCGCCGAGGGTTTCTCCTTCCGGACGGCCATCAAGGAGTCCAACCCGCTGCGCGGCGCCCTCTCCTGGAAGGAGTTCGTGCGCCGGGCCAAGGCCCCTGAACTCCCGGTCGTCCTCCTGGAGGACTTCGGCGCGCTCGTCGGCCTGGTCCTCGCCCTCGGCGGTGTCGGGCTGGCCCTGCTCACCGGTGACGGCGTCTGGGACGGGATCGGCACCCTCTGCATCGGCATCCTGCTCATCCTGATCGCCCTCGTCCTGGCCGCCGAGACCAAGTCCCTGCTGCTCGGCGAGTCCGCGGGCGCCGACGAGGTCCGAAAGATCGAGACGGCGATCGTCGACGGCGCCACGGTCACCGGCATCATCCACATGCGCACGCTCCACCTGGGCCCCGAGGAACTGTTGGTCGCCGCCAAGATCGCCGTACAGCACGACGACACCGCAGCCGAGGTCGCCTCCGCCATCAACGCCGCCGAGGCGCGTATCCGCGAGGCCGTCCCGATCGCCCGCGTGATCTACCTCGAGCCCGACATCTACAGCGAGGCCGAAGCCGCCAAGGGCGCCGACCGCGAGGCCACACCCGGGGGACCCGCACAGCACCCGACCGCACACTGATCTCCCGTACGACGACGGGGCCCACCGACAACTCGGCGGGCCCCGTCGGCCGTCCTCACACCTGCGCCTCGACCAACGGATCGTCCGGCTGACCGACCGGCTGACGATCGCGCTGCACATGGATCGCTCGGCACATGGATCGCTCGGCACATGGATCGCTCGGTTAACGGATCTCGCTCAGCACCTCGAGAACCGCCGCCTCGTCCCCGGCCTCCGACAGGCGCTCCCGGAACCCGGGATCCATCAACTTCCGTGACAACAGCGCCAGAATCCGCAGATGCTCATCGCCCGCGGACGCCTCCGGCACGGCGATCATGAACACCAACCTGGCCTTCGTGCCGTCCAGGGAGTCCCACTCGACACCCTCGGCGGACCGCGCGAAGCCGACCAGGGGCGCGCTCACCGCATCCGTCTTGGCGTGCGGAATCGCGATCTCCTCACCGAGCCCGGTGGTTCCCTGCGCCTCCCGCCGCAGCGCGGTCGCCACCAGCTCGTCCCCGTCCACGACCTTGCCGGTCCGCGCCAGGAGTTCCGCCATCTCCCGAATGGCGGACTCCTTGTCCCGCGCGTCGAGTTCGACCTTCACGGTCCGCTCGCTGAGGTAACCGGAGAGGACCTCGTCACCCGCGGCACCGCTCTCCCTGGACGCGACAGCAACCCCGGACGTGGAGACGCCCTGACGCGGTACGACGGCAGCCGCGCCCCGAGCACCGTCGCCCGACGCAGCATCCGGATCCGGGACGGCCGAGGCCGCGGACGTTCCCGCCCCGGGGACGCTCGGCGCACTCACGCCCGCCTCAGCCCCGATCAGCACGGGTCCGCCGGCGGGGACCGAGGCCAGGCCCCGCCGACGCTCACCGATGTCCACCAACGCGACCGTCGTCAGTGCGGTGACCACCGTGCCGATCACCACCGCCACGAAGAACATCGGTACGCCGCTCACCGCGCCCAGTACCGCCACGATCGGTCCACCGTGCGGCACCGCGTCCTCGACTCCGGCGACCCCGGCGACCGCACCGGCCACCGCGCCACCGAGCATGTTCGCGGGGATGACCTGCGCGGGCCGTGCCGCCGCGAACGGGATCGCCCCCTCGGAGATACCGAAACAACCCATGAACAGCGAGGCGAGACCGGTCTCCCGCTCCTGCTCGGTGTACAGCCGCTTGCGTATCAGCGTGGCCAGGCCCTGTCCCAGCGGCATGACCGGGATGGCCGCGGCGCACATGCCCATGACTGTCTGGTTGCCGGTCGCGATCAGCCCCGCACCGAAGAGGAACGCCGTCTTGTTGACCGGGCCGCCCATGTCGAACGCGATCATCAGCCCGAGAATCGCGCCCAGCAGGATCGCGCTGGTGCCCGTCATCCCGCTGAGCCAGTCGGTGAGATGCTCGAACACCCACGAGATCGGCTTCCCGATCACATAGACGAAGAACAGCCCGAGCGCCGTGGTCGCCACGATCGGGATCACGATGATCGGCATGATCGGCTGCACGAACTTCGGGACCTTGACCTTCTTGATCCACAGCACCAGGTACCCGGCGAGGAACCCGGTCACGATCGCCCCGATGAACCCGGCGCCCGCCTTCGAGTCGTACAGCGACCCCGTGTTGGCGATCCAGCCGCCGACCATGCCCGGCACCAGCGCGGGCCGGTCCCCGATGGCATAGGCGATGTATCCGGACAGGATGGGCACCATCAGCGTGAAGCCGATGACACCGATGTTGTTCACGTCCATCCAGAAGGAGTCCTTCGGGATGACCAGCCCGCCGGACGGGTCGGTGTGCCCGCCGAGCGACAGCGAGATGGCGATCAGCAGCCCGCCGACCACCACGAACGGGATCATGTAACTGACCCCGTTCATCAGCGCCTTGTAGGCGACGCTGCGCTCCTTGCCGCCACCGTGGGCAGCCGTGGGCGCGGTGGCCCCGCCCGGGGCGTGCACGGGCGCCGACCGCACCCGCTCGATGAGCTGCTCGGGGCGCCGGATGCCTTCCGCCACCCCGACCGTCAGGACCCGCTTGCCCACAAAGCGGCTCAGGTCCACATCCTTGTCCGCGGCCACGATGACCCCGTCAGCACTGCTGACATCGTTGTCGTCGAGTACGTTTTCGGCCCCGATGGACCCCTGTGTCTCCACCTTCATCTCGATACCGCGGCTCGCGGCGGCCTGCGCGAGCTTCTCGGCAGCCATGTACGTGTGAGCGATGCCGGTCGGACACGCGGTCACAGCGAGCAGCTTCAAGGGCTTCTGTTCGGTGTTGCCGCGGCCCGTGGGGGGAGGGCCGGCCGGACTGGTCACGTCGATCTCCTAACGCCTTCGTCGAACGGAACGCCGTCCCGGGCGCCCCGCAAGATCGATCACTTGTTCCGATCTCCCGGCATCCTGCCGCACACTCACCCGCAGCCCCAAAGAGCAAAATGCCCCGTCAGCCCCGGTCTGCCCGCACCCGCGCTCCTTCCCGCCCCTGCTCGCGGATGTCCTGTTCTCACCCGTGAGCAGCCCCACTCTCCGCCCCCGGCATGAGTCCGGCGCGAGCCGGGCACACGCCCCCACCCCAAGCCGTGATGGCGCGAAGTGTTCGGAGGCGGGCTGGGGTCAGCCGGGGCCACCGGTGTAGCTTGGGTGGAAGCCAGACGTCGCTGCTGATGGCGGTCGGGCGGTCCGCTCGCGGACCGACCGAGGGAGAGAGGGCCTCCGACGGACTGCGCTGCGCGTACTCGGGCATGCCTGTGTCCTCTTTCGGGCACCCCTGTGTCCGCCGCCGCGCAGAACAGCCGTACCCACCTCGCCCCAACCCCGAGGAGCAGCACGTAATGACGACTGTCGACAACCAGGACTTCAAGGTCGCCGACCTCTCCCTGGCCGAGTTCGGCCGCAAGGAGATCACCCTCGCCGAGCACGAGATGCCCGGCCTGATGTCGATCCGCAAGGAGTACGCCGACTCGCAGCCCCTGGCCGGCGCGCGCGTCACCGGCTCCCTGCACATGACCGTCCAGACCGCGGTCCTCATCGAGACCCTGACCGCTCTGGGCGCCGAGGTCCGCTGGGCCTCCTGCAACATCTTCTCCACCCAGGACCACGCGGCCGCCGCCATCGCCGTCGGCCCGAACGGTACGCCCGACAACCCGCAGGGTGTCCCGGTCTTCGCCTGGAAGGGCGAGACCCTGGAGGAGTACTGGTGGTGCACGGAGCAGGCCCTGACCTGGCCGAACACCCCCACCGGCGGCCCGAACATGATCCTCGACGACGGCGGTGACGCCACCCTCCTCGTCCACAAGGGCGTCGAGTACGAGAAGGACGGCAAGGTCCCGGACGTCGACACCGCCGAGTCCGACGAGCACCGCGTCACCCTCGAGCTCCTGCACCGCACCATCACGGACGGCTCGCAGAAGTGGACCCAACTCGCCTCCGAGATCCGCGGCGTGACCGAGGAGACCACGACCGGCGTCCACCGCCTGTACGAGATGCAGCGCGACGGCGTCCTCCTGTTCCCGGCGATCAACGTCAACGACGCCGTCACCAAGTCGAAGTTCGACAACAAGTACGGCTGCCGTCACTCCCTGATCGACGGCATCAACCGCGCCACCGACGTCCTCATCGGCGGCAAGACCGCGGTCGTCTGCGGCTACGGCGACGTGGGCAAGGGCTGCGCGGAGTCCCTGCGCGGACAGGGCGCCCGCGTGATCGTCACCGAGATCGACCCGATCTGCGCCCTCCAGGCGGCGATGGACGGCTACCAGGTCACGACCCTCGACGAGGTCATCGACAAGGCCGACATCTTTGTCACCACAACCGGCAACAAGGACATCATCATGGCCTCGGACATGGCCAAGATGAAGCACCAGGCGATCATCGGCAACATCGGCCACTTCGACAACGAGATCGACATGGCCGGCCTCGCCAAGATCCCCGGCATCGTCAAGGACGAGGTCAAGCCGCAGGTCCACACCTGGAAGTTCCCCGACGGCAAGGTGCTCATCGTGCTGTCCGAGGGCCGCCTGCTGAACCTGGGCAACGCCACCGGTCACCCGTCGTTCGTGATGTCCAACTCCTTCGCGGACCAGACCCTGGCCCAGATCGAGCTGTTCACCAAGCCCGACGAGTACCCGACCGACGTCTACGTGCTGCCCAAGCACCTCGACGAGAAGGTCGCCCGTCTCCACCTGGACGCGCTCGGCGTCAAGCTCACCAAGCTCCGCCCCGAGCAGGCCTCGTACATCGGTGTCGAGGTCGACGGCCCGTACAAGTCGGACCACTACCGCTACTGACCGGACCACCACCACCGCCGCCGAGTGGCTCAGCGCTGTACCCCGCTGAGCGACTCAGCCGCCGAGTCCGAGCCGCAGCCGTGACGAGCGCGTCGGTGCGCTGACTCGCTCGTCACCCGCAGTGCCTCCGAGGCAGGCCCCCGCACCCCCGTGCCGGGGGCCTGCCCCTTTGGCCGCTGCTACCCGGACCAGCCCGTCAAGCCCCAGGACCCCGATGCCCCGCGGCCGTTATTCGCTCCACGATCCGCACGATCACACCCCTCTCGCAGAAGAACACTTCCACTGCGCCCCCGGCCCGTCCGGCTGGCGATACGTCTCCCAACTGACCACCCCCTCGGGCGACCACAGCGGCTCAGTCGACCTCACCCTCGACGAACTGGGCCGCCCCATCCGCCTCGAACTTCACGCCGGGAGCTGGCAGGTCCGCGGCGCCGCCCTCGACGGTGTCACCTGGGTCCGCACGGACCCCACCGGAACCCATGCCACGGAAGGCAGCGTGCGCGCCCACGCCTTCACCGGCACGTCCCCGGCATTCCTCGTCGCCACCACTCGTCTCCTTCGCCTCACCCCCTCCACTTCAGCCACCCGCGTACGCCTCGTCGCCCTCACCGACCCGGTCCTCGCCCCGCGCACCGTGGACCAGTCCTGGGCCTTGCAGAAGATCGAAGCACACGCCACTGACAACGGCCCCCTGACCGTGGAGGAATACCAGGTCACAGCGCTGGACACCGGCGAACAGCACACCGTGCACATCGCCGGCGACGTGGTCCTCGCGGCTCCCGGCATCGAACTGGAGGACCTCGACTCACCACCTTCCGTCTTCACCTGAGCAGGCGGAGTGGTGAGAGGGGACGGAGCGGGATGAGGTGCGGAACGAGCTGGGTTCCCGCCCATCTACGCGGGCGGCGCGAACCCCGTACCGGGGCGACGGTCGGACCGCACCGCATCCTCGTGAGGGGCCGCAGACGGGGCCTCGGTGACATCGTCGGAGGGCCGTGGAGCGACCGAGATCGGGCCCGGCGTGGGCCCGTGGGCTCCCGGCGCACGAAAGGGGTCCCCGGCACCGATCGACGGCGTGCCCTGCCCCGTACCGCCGCCAGCCCCCGCCACCGCTCCCGTTGCCGCACCGGCGCCGTAGTTCCGGCGAACTTCCCGGGCCTGCCGCTCCTGCACCACCGCTGCCAGATACGCGGCCGGCGGAACTCCCTGCGGAGCCGGAGCACCCGTATGAGCCGCGAGGTCTGAGGCGAACCGTTCCGCCATGGCCCGACCGACCTGCGGATCCAACTGCTGCATCCGCGTCAGGTACTGGCGGATGGCGAGCCACAGACCGTCAGGGACCGCGGACAGATCCAGCGCCGAGAAACGGCCGGACAGCCACGGCGGTGGCGGCGGCACGAAGCCCACCCGCGAGATGGGCACCCGTTCCCGCACGACCAGAGTCCCGGCGAACACGTCACCGAGTCGCCGCCCCCGTGCCGACACCAGCGAAGCGATGCAGGCGACGACCCCGAAGGTCATCAGGATCTCCACCGTGCCGATCGCCCCCCGCACCAGCGCGTGCCGGAACCGGATCGGCCCGCCGTCGTCCCGCACCACGCGAAGCCCGCAGGCCAGCTTCCCGAGCGAACGCCCATGACTGAGCGTCTCGACCGCGATCGGCCCGCCCACCAGCACCAGCAGAAACGCGGCGATCGACAGCGCGATCTGCGCCGCCTCATCCAGGGAGGCGGTGGAAGCCACCAGAACGATCGTCACGACGACGTACAAGGTGACGGCCACGACCAGGTCGATCAGGACGGCCAACCCCCTGCTGGGGAGCCTCGCAGGACGCAACTCGAGCGCCACCGCCTCACCCGTCACCAGCTCACTCACAACCGCCGCCCTTCCCCTGACCTGCCCTGTGAACTGCCAGTCTGCCAAGCTGAGGACGCATCGCGCCGCAGTACGACAAGCTGACATCCATGACGAACCGCCGACGACCAACGGAGGAGCAGACAAACCGATGGACCTCGACGTCTTCGTCACCGCCCACCGAGCGGAGTGGGACCGGCTCGACGCCCTGCTGCGACGCCAGCGCCGTCTCACCGGAGCCGAGGCCGACGAACTCGTCGCTCTCTACCAGCGCACCGCCACCCACCTCTCGCTGATCCGGTCCAGCGCCCCGGACCCACAGCTGACCGGCCGGCTCAGTCAACTGGTCGCACGTGCGCGTAGTGCCGTGACCGGCACTCGTCGTGCCTCCTGGCGCGACGTCACGCGCTTCCTCACCCACGGTTTCCCTGCGGCCGTCTACCGGTCCCGCCACTGGTGGGTACCCACCGCGCTCCTGTCGACGGTCATCGCTGCGCTTCTGGGCTGGTGGATCGGCACCCACCCCGACGTGCAGGCCACCATCGCGGCCCCTAGCGAACTGCGCGAGCTCACCCGCCCCGGCGGCGAGTACGAGACGTACTACTCCAGCCACCCCGCGGCCTCCTTCGCCGCCCAGGTCTGGACGAACAACGCCCAGGCTGCCGCCATGTGCCTGGTCCTGGGCGTCTTCCTCGGCCTGCCGGTGCTCTGGATCCTCTTCCAGAACATGCTCAACCTCGGCGTCGGCTTCGGCCTGATGTCGTCGGCCGGCCGCCTCGACACCTTCCTGGGCCTCATCCTCCCGCACGGCCTCCTTGAACTGACCGCGGTCTTCGTGGCCGCCGGCACAGGACTGCGCCTGGGCTGGACCCTGATCGACCCAGGCCCGCGCTCCCGACGCGCGGCCCTGGCGGAGGAAGGCCGAGCCGCCGTGGGCATGGCGATAGGACTCGCCCTGGTCCTCTTCGTCTCCGGCGCCATCGAAGGCTTTGTCACTCCGTCCGGCCTGCCCACCTGGGCCCGCATCGGCATCGGCATCGCCGCGGAGCTGGCCTTCCTTGCCTACGTCTATGTCCTGGGCGGTCGTGCGGCCCGGGCCGGTGACACGGGGGACGTCGAGGCAGCCGAACGCAGCGCCGCTGTGCCGACGGCTGCCTGATGTGCGGATGCCTCCGCTGAACTGCTACTGTCTCCTTCGCCCCACAAAAGCCGTTGACACGGAGTGCGTGGGGAGGTAGATTCGAACAGTTGCCTGGAGCTCGGTTGCACCGGCTCGGCGACAGTGAGTGTCTGTCGGCTTCGGGAACTTTGATTCCACAGAAGCCACCCTCCCGAAGAATCGGAAATGGAGCCCGGTCATCCGGCCCAAAACTTCTGATAATGTTGGGACCGCCGGAAAGGGAAACGCGAAAGCGGGAACCTGGAAAGCACCGAGGAAATCGGGTCGAGAAAAGATCTGATAGAGTCGGAAACGCAAGACCGAAGGGAAGCGCCCGAAGGAAAGCCACGAGAGAGTCTCTCGGGTGAGTACAAAGGAAGCGTCCGTTCCTTGAGAACTCAACAGCGTGCCAAAAGTCAACGCCAGATATGTT
>NZ_JBEXRA010000031.1:0-112946 GCF_040612855.1 Streptomyces sp. NPDC006332 | reverse complement strand
GCCCGTCAGGAGCGCTTGCGGGCCAGCTCCTCGTAGAAGCGCATCAGGTCGAGGTTGTCGACGCGTCCTACCGGGTCGGGTCGGTGAGAGCAGGTCAGGTCAGTGCCAGAACGGTCGTCAGGACGTGACGCAGCGTCGACTCGGCGTCCTGGACCGCACCCGGCGATCGCCAGGCCACGAACCCGTCGGGCCGGACGAGTACGGCGCCCCCGGACGAGATGCCGTGCCGTTCCCGCCAGTCCGCGCCGTCCTCGGTTACCGGCTCGACGTCGGCCCCCGCTCCCACCCGGTACGAGGTGAGCGGGACGGACATCTGCTTCGCGAGCCGGATGGCGCCGTCGTGCCACCCGTTCGGTTCACCGGCGTCGCTGAGCAGGACCAGGGACCGTTCGTAGAGGTCGAGGGTGGAGATCCGCTCACCCCGGTGCCGTACCCACAGGTGGGGCGCCCGGCTGCCGGGTTCCCCGGTCAGGGCGAGTTTCTCCGGGACCACCGCGGCCTGGGGATCGGTGCCCACCACGGCGCCGTTCGGGTAGCGGTAGCCGAGAGCCACGTTGAGGATGCCGCGCTGAGGCCCGCCGCCACCGGCAGCGGGCGGTGGGGCGAAGCCGGGGTGGCTGTGCTCGGCGGACCGGGCGGCCGCGCGGGCGGTGGTCGCCTCCGCGACCGGACGGCGTTCGGCGTCGTAGGTCTCCAGCAGCCCCTCACCCGCCCAGCCGTCGAGCACCGCGGCCAGTTTCCAGGCGAGGTTGTGCGCGTCCTGGATACCGGTGTTGGAGCCGAAGGCCCCGGTGGGGGACATCTCGTGGGCCGAGTCCCCGGCGAGCAGGACGCGGCCTGACCGGTAGGACCGCGCGACGCGTTGGGCGGCGTGCCAACGAGCCTTGCCGGTGATCTCCACGTCGAGGTCCGCGTCCCCGACCGCCCGGCGGATGTGGTCGGCGCACCGCTGGTCGGTGAACTCCTCGATGCTCTCGCCGTGTTCGGGGTGCCAGGGGGCGTGGAAGACCCAGTTCTCACGGTTGTCCACCGGCAGCAGGGCGCCGTCCGCGTCCGGGCTGGTCAGGTAGCAGACGATGAAACGACGGTCGCCCACCACATCGGCCAGACGGCGGGAGCGGAAGGTGATGCTGACGTTGTGGAACAGGTCGCCGGGGCCGGACTGTCCGATGCCGAGCTGCTCCCGCACGGGGCTGCGAGGGCCGTCGGCAGCGACCAGGTAGTCCGCGCGGATGGTGGTGTGCTCACCGGTCTCCCGGCTCTTGACGATGGCGGTGACACCGGTGGGATCGCTGTCGAACGACATCATCTCGGTGGAGAACCGCAGGTCGCCGCCGAGCCTCGCGGCACGGTCGAGGAGGACCGGCTCCAGGTCGTTCTGGCTGCACAGACACCATGCGCTCGGGCTGAACCGGGCCAGTCCGCCGCCCGGATCGATCTCACGGAACAGCCACTCGCCCGCGTCACCGACCAGGGTGGGCGTCTGCAGGATGCCGTGGTTGTCGGCCAGCGTCGCCGCGGCCTCGTGGATCGCCGGCTCGACGCCGGCCACGCGGTACAGCTCCATGGTGCGTACGTTGTTGCCCCGCCCCCGGGGGTGGATGGAGGTGCCGGCATGGCGCTCCACGAGGGTGTGCCGTACCCCCAGTCGGCCCAGGAACAGGGAGGTCGACAGCCCCACCAGGGAGCCGCCGACGATCAGGACCGGGACCTTGTGGATCTTGCCGCCGGCCTCACCGGCTCTTTCGTTCATCACTCGCCTCCAGCGCGTCATGTCCGCCGACTCGGCCGGATACGGCCGGGGCCCTCATGTATGCCCCGCACGGTGGAGGGCGGCTCAGTCTTCACCCGGTCGCAGCGGTGGTCGAGAGATGACGTTGACGGAGGTCACCACGGTGACCGCTGTCCTCGGCCTCGGCATGGGATGGCTCGCCCAGCGGCCCGGACGGACATGGCGGACACCGGGGTCACCGCGGACACCGGGGTCACCAAGGCCGCCCCGCCCAGAGCCCGGCTCCACCGAGTAGCCGCCGGAGCTGCGTGCGTCCCCGGTCGGCGCTCGGTCGACCGTCGGAGTTGTCAGGAACGGTCGTCCCGGACGCGTTGGGCGACGTCGCGCAGCTTGACGTTGTGCTCCTGGGAGATGGAGCGCAGCACGTTGAAGGCGTCGTCCTCACTCAGCTGGTGGCGTTCCATGAGGATGCCCATGGCTTCGCCGATGCCGTGCCGGGTCTGCATCGCGTGCTCGAGCTGGTCGATGGTGCGGGCGCTGGACAGGGCCACGGCGGCGTGCGAGGCCAGCAGCCAGCCGGCCGTCTCGAACTCCTTCGTGAAGGCTCCGGGACGCCGTGCGTACAGATTCAGCGCGCCGAAATCCTCCTTGTCGGTGTAGAGGAGTACGCCGGTCATGCTGCCGAACCCGAGGTCGCGGGCCGCCTTCGCGAACCGGGGCCAGGTCGGTGGCGGATCGGTCATGTCCTCGATCCGGTACGCCCGTTCCGCGGCGGCGCCGCGCGCCAGGTCGAAGCACGGTCCCTCGCCCAGTTCTCCCTGCAGCCGGTCGCTCTCCCGGACCCCTGCCCCGCAGGCGGCGAGCGTCACGGCGTGCCCGTTGCGCACGGCGATGATCCCGGCCGCGTCACAGCCGGTGACCAGCTTCACCGCCGAATCGGCGATCTCGTCCAAGGTCTCCGACACCGATTCCTTGGACAGCAGCTCGCGCGCGAGCTCCGCCATCCGTTCGGCGAACTCTCGCCACTCCATCTGTCACCGTCCGGCCTCGGTCGCCCATCGCGTCAGTCCGCCTCCGGACCCGTACACCTCGACCGTACTCGCCGTGGCGTGCGAACGGGTCGGCGGCGGGAGCGGGGGAGGGCGGGGCGGCGGCGCGGGATCCGGGTGAGGTGCGGCGGCGACCGGATCACCCCGCCCGCCTGCGCGGACGCGGGACGGCACGCGTCAGCCGGGGCCGGTCCCGGCCGCGTCGGGGCCCAGCGACTGGAGGTGCACGGGCGCAGGCCGCTCCGCCGTGCTCGTGACACGCACGCGCCGGTCGTCGGCCGCGGAGCCGAGGACGGACTCCATGATGTCCAGCACGTGGTACGCGAGGGCCCCTCCGGCCCGCGGTTCCACGCCGGGCGGCGTCAACGCCAGGTCGGCGACCCCGTACCCCCGGCCCGCGTCGCGGTACCCGGCGGACACGGGAAGGGTCTCCCACCCCTCGCCGTGCAGGCGGCGCCACTGCACCTCGCCGTCGAAGTGGTTCGGATCGGGGAGTGCGAGGCTGCCGGTCTCGCCGTGCACCTCGATGTTCGCCGACTTGGTGGCGACCGCGTCGAAGCTCATCACCAGGGTCGACAGCACACCGGACGCGTGGGTGAGGACACCGGTGACATGGGTGCCGGTGCTGACCGGTATCGCCTCCCCGCTGCGCGGGCCGGACCCGATGACCCTGGTGGACCGGGTGCGGCTGGAGGTTCCGATCACGGATACGACCGGACCGAGCAACGTGACCAGGGCGGACACGTAGTAAGGACCCATGTCCAGAAGGGGGCCGCCGCCGGGCTGGTAGTAGAAGTCCGGGTTCGGGTGCCACAGTTCGTGACCGGGACCGACCATGGTGGCCGTCGCCGCGATGGGAGCGCCGATCAGACCCCGGTCGATCGCCGCGCGGGCGGTCTGGACGCCGGTCCCCAGAACGGTGTCCGGCGCGCAGCCCACGACGACGCCCGCCTTCGCCGCCGCGTCCATAACGGCACGCGCCCGCTGGGTGGTGGACGCGAGCGGTTTCTCGCCGTAGACACCCTTCCCGGCCGAGATCGCCTGCAGAGCGATCTCGTCGTGCGCGTCCGGGACGGTCAGGTTGACCACCAGGTCGACGTCCGGGGCGGCCAGCAGCTCCGCGACCGTGACGGCTCGGACTCCGGCACGGCCGTCGGTGACCGCCGCGGCACGCGCGGGGTCGAGATCCGCGACGGCCACCAGGTTGACGGCCGCCAGCCGGTCGAAGCTCGCGAGGTACTGGCCGCTGATGACCCCACAGCCGATCACACCGACGTTCAGCGGCTCGCCCACAGCAGTCCTCTTTCGATGACGGTCCGTACGTTGCGGTCCTCAAGGACCGGCAGGTCGTGCCCGGGAGTGGCGACGAACACCCTGCCCTCGCCCCACTGTCTGGTCCAGATGGCCGGGGACACCACGGGCCGGTTCCAGGGGTCCCACTCCCGCGCCCGCTGGGTGGTGGTGGCCAGGACGTCGACGTAGTCGTCGCACAGGACCCAGTACTGCTCGGTGACGAGGTCGAAGTCCCCGATGCCGTGGGTGATGGGGTGGTCGGCGGCCGCGGGCAGCATGGTGATGGTGTGGGACACGTAGTTGTCGGACTGCTCGCCGGTGCGTTCCGACGGCCCCACGCCCGGGTGGCACGCGAACTGGCCGCCGATCAGGTGCAGGTAGTCGGAACTGGCCCGGTAGGAGTCGGCGATCCCGCCGTGCCATCCCGCGAGTCCGGTGCCCGCCTCGACCGCGGCGCGCAGGCCGCGCAGTTCCGCCGCCTCGATGGTCGACATGGTCACGCACTGCACGATCAGGTCGACGCCGGCCATGAAGGTGGCGTCCGCGTAGACGGCGGGCGACTCCTCGACCCGCACGTCGTACCCGTGGTTCTTCAGATGGGGTATGAACAACTCGGTCGCCTCGACCGGTTGATGGCCTTCCCAGCCGCCGCGGACGACCAGGGCTTGTCTGCGGTGCTCAGTCAAACGTTCTCCGTCGGGGCGCGTAGTCCCTACGTGTTTCCACGTCTGCCAGGTCCTGCTGGATGCACGGTGTTCGCACAAAGAACCGAGATCCAAAGTGACCCTAAGGAGCAGGTCAGGCACCGTCAAGGACGGCGAACCCCGCAGGACGTCGGCCGACGGGCGTCGGTCCGCGGGAAGCCCCGGCCGGGGAATGGTTCCCCCAGCTCAGCGGCCGCTCGCCCTGGCGTCCGGAGCGTGACGGCCCCGAAAATGTTTCGCTGCCGGCGACTCCCCGCGCCGTGCCCGGCGACAGGGCCGCGGCCAGGCGACGGGGGCCGCTGCCCGGTGACGGGGGCCGCTGACCGGTGACACCCTCACGCGCGGGGCGTCCGGGGGACCCTCGAGTTGTCACATATCCCGCAGGCGTTTCGTCTAGGTGGTGAGAGGAGTTTTTTCGGCGGTCGGGAAGGTGATGGTCATGCGGGTGTTCGTGGCAGGCGGGACCGGGGTCCTGGGGCGGCGGCTGGTGCCGCAGCTCGTGGCCAGGGGCCACCAGGTGACGGCGACGACGACGAGCGCGGCCAAGCGGGAATCACTGGAGCGGCTGGGTGCCGCCGCTGTCGTGATGGACGGACTGGACGCCGAGTCGGTCGGCTCGGCGGTGGCCGAGGCCCGGCCGGAAGCGATCGTGCACCAGATGACCGCCATCGTCGGCAAGCCGGACTTCCGGCACATGGACCGCTGGTTCGCCACCACGAACCGGCTGCGCACCGAGGGGACCGACCACCTGCTGGCCGCCGCCGAGGCGACCGGGATGCCCCATGTCGTCGCGCAGAGCTACGCCTGCTGGAACGGCATCCGCGAGGGCGGCTGGGTGAAGACCGAACAGGACCCGCTGGACCCGATGACGGGGATGTCGGCCCGCCCGGTGATGGAGGCGATCAGCCACGTCGAGGACGTGGTCGTCCGGGCCGGCGGCACGGTCCTGCGGTACGGCGGGCTCTACGGGCCCGGTGCCTCCGACGACCAGCTGGAGCTGGTGCGCAAGCGGCAGTTCCCGCTGGTCGGGGGTGGTGCCGGGTACAGCTCGTGGGTGCATGTCGACGACGCGGCGAGCGCCACCGTCCTGGCCGTGGAGCAGAGGCCGGGAGGCGTGTTCAACATCGTCGACGACGAGCCCGCCCCGGCCCGCGAGTGGCTGCCCCACCTGGCCGCGTGCGCGGGCGCGAAGCCACCGATGCGGGTTCCCGCGTGGCTGGCCCGGCTGCTGGCCGGGGAGGTGGCGGTCGCGATGATGACCGAGGGGCGTGGCTTCTCCAACGCCAAGGCCAGGCGGGAGCTCGGCTGGGAACCGCGTCATCCCTCCTGGCGGCAGGGCTTCCGGGACGGCCTCGGATGACACGCGGACGGTCCGGGCGGCCACGCCGACCCGGCCCGCGTCCGCTGGAATGCCATGTCGGCGGCGCAGCGTTGGTGCACACTGCTTGCAGAACTCACAGTGCCCGATCAATCGCTCTGCGTGACAGGAGAGTCCTGTGTCGTCACCGCGTCACCGCGTCCTCGCGGCCGCCGCCTCGTCGGTCCTCGCCCTGATGGGGGTCACCGCTCCGGCCGCCATCGCCGCTCCCTCCACTCCAGCCGGGTCGGCCGCCGACGCGGCCAGGGCCGCCGCCTTCCCAACCAACCCCTTCGACGTCACGTACGGCGCCACCTACACCCGCGGCACCCTGACCTGGACGGACCGCTCCGTAGGTGTCTCGGGGAACCAGCGGGCCGTCAGCACCAGCGGATGCCGCAAGACGTTCGTGTACACCTACGACGCGAGCGTGAAGGAGCTCGGAGTCCGGAGCAGCAGCGCGGTCTGCAACGGGGTCGCACCGATCGCGTTCAGTGTTCCCGCGAACGTCAGGGGTGGCGCGGCCTACGTCTCCGTCTGTCTCACCGACGGAGCGGGCGCACCGCTCAAGTGCGAGGCGTATGCCCGATCCGACGCGACGAGTGGTGCGGGCCGTTGACGGCTATCCGTAACCGGCCGTACGGACACGGAAGTTCCTGAGGGCGCGGAAGGCGCCGACAGGTGGGTGCGCGCCCGTCGTGAACCCGGTCGACGCCGCAGTCCGGCGCCGACCGGGTGACCGCGCGACCGATTGACCACACCCGACGGGCGCGTCGGCCCCTGGTGTCAGCGCCAGTCGGGTGCCCCGGTGGCGGGCGGCAGATCGCTCTCGATACTTGCTCGTACCTCTCGCATGACGGCCACGATGCGGACCTCGTGTGCCCGGCTGAGCCGGGCCACCGGGACCGAGCAGCTGATGGCGTCGGTGGCCGGTGTGTCGTACCGCAGGGCGAAGCCGAAACCCGCGATGCCGTCCACGGTCTCCTCGCGGTCGATGGAGTAGCCGCGCTCACGCACCCCCGCCAGGTCGGCGAGCAGCGCGGCACGGCTGGTGTGCGTGTTCTGTGTGAGGGCGGCCAACGCCCCTTCGGGCAACGGGAGTTCGTCGTCATGGCGCTCGGCGAGCAGAGCCTTGCCGAGGGCGCCGGCGTGGGCCGGGACCCGGCGCCCGACGCGGCTGATGGTACGCAGGTACTCGTGGGACTCGCGGGTGGCGAGGTAGACGACGTCGCAGCCGTCGAGCCGTGCCAGGTGGATCGTCTCGCCCAGCGCGTCCGAGGCCTCGTCGAGATAGGGGCGGACCGTGCGGATACGCCGGTCGCCGTCGAGGTAGCTGGTGCCCGTCAGGAGCGCGCGGATGCCGATGCCGTAGAGGGAACCGGTGGCGTCGGAGCGCACCCAGCCGCAGTCGACGAGGGTCTTGAGCAGCTGGTACATGCTGCTGCGCGGCACATCCAGGTCCTCGGCGAGCTCGTCCAGACGTGAGGGCCGTTCACCCCGCGCGGCGAGCAGTTCGAGCAGTGCGACGGTCCGGGCCGCCGACTTCACGCCGCGGACGCCTCTGCTCTCCATGGCGCCCATCGTAAATCCGCGCCCCCACACCCATTGACCCCTCCCGTTCATGGATCTAACCTCCATCTGCATACGTAGACATCGTCTGCATAGAGAGACAGGGTTCATGACAGGGATCAGCGCGGCGTTCGATGAGGCTGTCCGACGGCTCCGTGACGGGATGACACGCGGGGTGCTGTCCTTCCCGCTCACGAGTTTTCGTGACGACGGCAGCCTCGACCTGGACTCGTACCGTTCGTACTTGACCGACCGGCTGGCCACCGCGCCCGGCGCGGTGTTCCCCGCCTGCGGGACCGGCGAGTTCTTCTCGCTGGACGAGGACGAGTACCGCGCCGTCATCGAGACGACGGTCGAGGTCGCCGACGGACGGCTGCCGGTGGTCGCGGGCATCGGTTACGGCTGGGCGCAGGCGCTGCGGTTCGCCCGTATCGCCGAGGACGCCGGCGCGGACGCCGCGCTGCTGCTGCCCCACTACCTGGTCACCGCCCCGCAGGACGGGCTGGTGGAGCAGGTGCGCCGGGTCGCCGCCGGTACCCGGCTGCCGCTCATCGCCTACCAGCGCGGTCAGGTCACCTTCAGCGCCGACGGGCTGCGCCGGATCGCTGAGATCCCCGGCGTCGTCGGCCTCAAGGACGGCCACAGCGACCTCGACCGGCTCCAGCGCCTCACGCTCGCCGCCCCCGAGGACTTCCTGTTCTTCAACGGCGCCGCCACCGCCGAGATCCAGGCCCGCGCCTACGCCACGGTCGGTGTCCCCGCCTACTCGTCAGCCGTCCACGCCTTCGCGCCGGAGATCGCGAACGCCTTCTTCGCCGCCCTGCGGGACGGGGACGACGCTGGCGTGACCAAGCTCCTGCGCGAGTTCTACATCCCGCTGGTCGAACTGCGGGACCGGGTGCCCGGATACGCCGTCTCGCTGGTCAAGGCCGCCGCCCGGCTGCGCGGCCTCCCGGTCGGCCCGGTCCGCGCGCCGCTCACCGACCCCGGCCCGGACGACCTCGCCGACCTGGAGAAGGTGCTGGACCACGGCCTGAGCCTGGTCGGTGCCGTACGACGACCCGTCTGAGCCCCGTCCGACGACGCGCAGGCGTCCCTCGTACCTCCCCCACATGCCCGTTGTGACCACCCGATGACCGCACGGACCCGACGACCGGGCCCGTGCGCCACCCCATCGCAGTTCAAAGGGGAACTGACATGCCGCTCCTCGTAGTCGGGATCAGCGTTGTGATCCTGCTGCTCCTCATGACCAGGCTGAGACTGAACGGGTTCGCGGCCCTGCTGCTCGTGGCGGTCGGCGTCGCGCTGGTCCGAGGCATACCGGTGGCGGACATCCCCGACGTCCTCTCCGAGGGCATCGGGGACCAGATCGGCGACACCATGCTCACCATCGGACTGGGCGCCATGGTCGGTCGTGTCATGGGGGACTCCGGCGCCGCCCAGCGCATCGCCGGCAGACTCCTCGACGCCTTCGGCCCGCGCTGGGTGCAGGTCGCGATGGTGGTCACCTCCATGCTCATCGGCGTGACCATGTTCTACGAGGTCGCCTTCATCATCATCGTGCCCATAGCCTTCACCCTGGTCAGGGTCACCGGGGCCAAGCTGCTGTGGGTGGGGCTGCCGATGTCTATCGCCCTGTCCACCATGCACAGTTTCCTGCCGCCGCACCCCGGCCCCACCGCCGTCGCCGCGACCTTCCACGCCTCCGCCGGACTGACGCTGTTCTACGGCCTGTTCATCGCCGTCCCGGTCGGCGCGGCCATCGCTCTGGCCTGGCCTCGCCTGCCGTTCGTCAGGGCGATGGACCCCTCCATCCCCAAGGGCCTCGTCAGCGAGCGGGAGTTCACCGACGAGGAGATGCCCGGCCTGGGCTGGTCCCTGTTCGTGGCACTGTTCCCCGTGGTGCTGATCGTGGCCGCCGCGGTGACCGACATGACCACCTCCGGTGACAGCCCGTTCCTGCACGTCGTCGCCTTCATAGGCTCGGCGCCGATCGCGCTCATGCTGGCCCTGTGCCTGGCGATCTGGGCGTTCGGCCCGAGGATCGGCCGGAGCCTGAGCGACGTCAGCGCCTCCTGCACCTCGGCCGCCCAGGCGATGGCCATGATCCTCCTGGTGATCGGCGCCGGCGGTGCCTTCAAGAACGTCCTCGTCGAAGGCGGGATCTCCGACTACATCAAGGACGCCACCGACGGCTGGTCCATCTCGCCGATCATCCTCGCCTGGCTCATCGCCGTGATCCTGCGCGTGGCGCTCGGCTCGGCGACCGTCGCTGTCGTCACCGCGTCCGGCGTGGTGCTGCCGCTCCTGGCCGGCGGCGGCGTCCACCCGGAGATGATGGTGCTGGCCGTCGCCTGCGGATCGATCGCCTGCTCGCACGTCAACGACCCCGGGTTCTGGCTGTTCAAGGAGTACTTCAACCTCTCCGTCATCGAAGCGATCAAGGTCCGTACCAGCTATACGACCGTGCTCGCCGTCCTCGGTCTCGGCGGTGTCCTGTCCGTCGAGTGGATCCTCGACGTCCTCAGCCTCTGACCACGGCCCCTCCACCCTCGTACACAAGGACTGTGAGCATGACTCAGCCGACCGTCACCACCTTCTCCGTCTATCCCGTCGCCGGCCGGGACAGCATGGAGCTGAACCTCTCCGGCGCCCACGGCCCCTACTTCACCCGCAACGTCGTGGTGCTCACCGACTCCGAGGGGCGCACGGGGCTGGGGGAGGTGCCCGGCGGGGAGAAGATCACGCGGACGCTGCGCGACGCGGAGTCCCTCGTCGTCGGCGCAAAGGTGGGCGCCTACAAGCGGGTCCTGCGCGCGATCGGGGACCGCTTCGCCGACCGCGACGCCGGCGGACGCGGGGCCCAGACCTTCGATCTGCGCACCACCGTCCACGCGGTCACAGCCGTCGAGTCGGCGCTCCTCGACCTCCTCGGACAGCACCTCGACGTGCCGGTCGCAGCCCTCCTCGGCGACGGGCAACAGCGTTCGTCCGTACGGGTGTTGGGCTACCTCTTCTACGTCGGCGACCCGGACCGCACCGATCTGGAGTACGTCCGCGAGCTCGACTCGGACGTCGACTGGTACCGCGTGCGGCACGAGGAAGCCCTGTCCGCTCAGGCGATCGTCCGACAGGCGGAGGCGGCCCATGAGCTCTACGGCTTCCAGGACTTCAAGCTCAAGGGCGGTGTCCTGGAGGGAGCCGAGGAGGTCAAGGCGGTACGGGCCCTCAAGGACCGTTTCCCCCAGGCTCGGATCACCCTCGACCCGAACGGGGCGTGGTCGCTGAGCGAGGCGATCGAACTCTGTCGGCCCCTGACCGGCACACTCGCCTACGCGGAGGACCCCTGCGGGGCCGAGGGCGGCTACTCGGGGCGGGAGATCCTGGCCGAGTTCCGGCGCGCCACCGGACTGCCCACCGCGACCAACATGATCGCCACCGACTGGCGGCAGATGACGCACGCACTGGCCCTGCAGTCGGTCTCCATCCCCCTGGCGGACCCCCATTTCTGGACCATGCAGGGTTCGGTACGCGTGGCGCAGCTGTGCAACGCGATGGGACTCACCTGGGGCTGCCACTCCAACAACCACTTCGACATCTCCCTGGCCATGGTCACGCACTGCGGAGCCGCGGCCCCGGGCGAGTACAACGCCCTGGACACCCACTGGATCTGGCAGGAGGGCCTGGAGCGGCTCACCACCGCCCCGCCCCGCATCGTCGGCGGCGAGATCGCGGTACCGGACGCCCCGGGTCTGGGCGTCCAGCTCGACATGGACCGACTCTTGGCGGCCAACGCCCTGTACCAGGAGAAGGCGCTGGGGGCACGTGACGACGCCGCCGGCATGCAATACCTCGTCCCTGGTTGGGAGTTCAGCAGCAAACGCCCCTGCCTCGTGCGCTAGCCGAGCACCCTCGGGCGTCTCCGGATGAGGTCGTGACGGACGGTCCTCGCGGGGGCGCCCTCGGTGCGGCGAGGCGACGTCGGCGCGGGCCCGGTTGTCAGTGCGGGCTGCGAGACTGCCCGGCATGACCGAATCCCCTGCGAAGGCCGACCTTCTCCACTACCTGCAAGCCGCCCGGGAAGCCCTGGTGTGGAAGCTCGACGGGCTCTCGGAGTACGACATCCGCCGCCCTCTGACGCCCACCGGCACCAATCTCCTGGGGCTGGTGAAGCATGTCGCGGGCGTGGAGTTGGGGTACTTCGGCGACACCTTCGGACGGCCGTTCTTCACCGCTGAGCCGCCATCCTGGTGGTACACGGAGGACGCCGAGCCCAACGCGGACATGTGGGCCACGGCGGACGAGTCACGTGAGGACATCGTCGGGCTCTACCACCAGGCGTGGGAGCACTCGGACAGCACGTTCGCGGCGCTGCCGCTCGACGCGGTCGGCCACGTTCCCTGGTGGCCGGAGGAACGACGAGCGACGACGCTCCACCACCTCGCGGTGCGCGTAATCGCCGACACCCACCGCCACGCCGGCCACGCGGACATCGTGCGCGAGCTCATCGACGGGTCCGTGGGATGGGTCAAGGAGAAGGACAACATGCCGGCGGGCGACCAGGCGTGGTGGTCGGCCCACCACCGTCGCCTGGAGGCCGCCGCGCGGGAAGCGGACAACGGCTGATCCCGGCCCCGGGGCTCACGGTCGGCGAAGTCCCGCGATGAGGAGCTCGACCAGCCGACGTGCGTCGTAGCGTGGATCGTTGTCCGCGCCGATGCAGAGGTTGCCGACGCCGCGCATGAGCTCGTAGGCCTCCAGGTCGGGGCGGATCTCGCCGGAACGGGCCGCGGCGTCGAGCAGTTGGGCGCACACGGGCACGAGGCGGTCGAGGAAGTAGGCGTGCAGCGTCTCGAAACCGGCGTTGTCGGACTGCAGCACGGCGGCGAGTCCGTGTTTGGTGACCAGGAAGTCGACGAAGAGATCGATCCACTGTCCCAGTGCGGCGTGCGCGGTCGCACTGGTCGACAGCAGTTCAGGCCCGGCCTCCGCGCAGGCGTCGACCTGGTGCCGGTAGACGGCGATGATGAGATCCGCCCGCGTCGGGAAGTGGCGGTAGATCGTGCCCAGCCCGACGCCCGCCTCGGCCGCGATGTCCCGGACCGGCGCTTCCACCCCTGACCTGACGAAGACCGCGGCGGCCGCGTCGAGCAGGGTCTCCTTGTTGCGCCGGGCGTCCGCCCTCTTCGACTGGGCCGCTCGCCCCACGTTCTCGTCGCTGCCGTTCACCGCGCCACTGCCTCCACTGCCGAGCTTGCCAAAGCGGAACAGCGTTCCGTATCGTTACCGGAACGAGGTTCCGCTTGCTCATGATGGCAGAGCGGGGCCCGGCAACCAAGCCATGCGTGGTCACCACGTCTCATTCGCCATGGAGGAAAACGGTCATGCAGTACCGCACCCTGGGCCGTACCGGTGTACAGGTCAGCTCGCTCGCGCTCGGCGCGATGAACTTCGGCGCGATCGGGCGCACCACCCAGGACGACGCCACCGCCATCGTCGACGCCGCTCTGGAGGGCGGGATCAATGTCATCGACACCGCCGACATGTACAGCGACGGCCAGTCCGAAGAGATGGTCGGCAAGGCCATCGCCGGACGCCGCGACGACATCGTGCTGGCCACCAAGGCGAACATGCCGATGGGCGACGAGCGCAACCACCAGGGCAGTTCACGCCGTTGGCTGGTCACCGAGCTGGACAACAGCCTGCGCCGGCTCGGTGTCGATCACGTCGACCTCTACCAGATCCACCGGTGGGACCCGCGCACCAGCGACGAGGAGACCCTGTCGGCCCTGACCGACCTGCAGCGCGCGGGGAAGATCCGCTACTTCGGCTCCTCGACCTTCCCGGCGTACCGCATCGTGCAGGCGCAGTGGGCCGCCCGGGACAACCACCTGAGCCGTTACGTCACCGAACAGCCCAGCTATTCGATCCTGCAGCGGGGGATCGAGGCCGACGTGCTGCCCGTGACCGAGGAGTACGGGCTCGGCGTGCTGGTGTGGAGCCCGCTGGCCTCGGGCTGGCTGTCCGGCGCGATCCGCGAGGGCCGGGACGTCACCACCAGCCGCTCCACGTTCATGCCGCAACGTTTCGACACCGCCGTCCCCGCCAACCGGTCCCGGCTCGACGCGGTCGAGCGGCTGGCCAAGGTCGCCGACGAGGCCGGCCTCACGATGATCCAGCTCGCGCTCGGATTCGTGACCGCGCACCCCGCCGTGACCTGCGCGCTCATCGGCCCCCGCACGCTGGAGCACCTGCACTCCCAACTCGCAGCCGCCGACACCGTGCTCTCCGCCGACGTGCTCGACGCCATCGACGAGATCGTCGCCCCCGGCACCGATCTCGCACCACACGAGAAATTCGACACCCCGCCCGCTCTGCTCGACCCTGCGCTACGGCGCCGCTGATCGCACCGGTTCGCCGATGCCCAGCAGGTTCCCCTCGCTGTCACGGAACCAGGCGGCGCGTTCACCCCGCGCGCCCTTGCTCGGGTAGTTCCCGTCGATGTCGGCGATCCCGTCCTTCGTTCGGAACCCGGGAACGTCGACCTCTTCGAACACCACACCACGCCGCTTGAGTTCCGCCACGACCGTCTCGATGTCATCGACCTCCCACCCCATCTGGGTGAAGGTGCCGGTCGAGGCTCCGGTCGACGTGAACAGGGCGAAATCTGTCCCTCCGCACCGGTACAGCAACCCACCGGGCCGTTCGTCGACGGGCTCCAGACCGAGCTGCTCGGCGTAGAAACGGCGCGCCCGGTCCAGGTCCTGGGCGGGCAGCCTGGTGGCCACGCGCCCCCGGGCCAGAATGTTCCTGTCGTCTGCGTTCATACCTCCACTGTGCCGCGAGTGGCGACAGGCGGCCGACCGGACGGGCCGCGGGGCTGGCTCCTGGAGGGGCCCGAAGGCCCCCCTTCTCGGGCGTGCGCGCCGTCCGAGAACGGGAGAGAATCCCCGTATGCCAGACATAAACGGGCGTTCTGGTCCTGAGGTGGCCGTCGCCGGCCCCGCTCCGCCCCACCAGACCTTGGCTCTCGCAGCGACCATGTTCGCCGTGTCGATGACATTCATCGACCAGACGATCGTCGCCATCGCCGCTCCGAGCATCGTGGACGAGCTCGACCTGTCCGCGTCGGGGATGCAGTGGGTGATGAACGCCTATCTGCTCGCGCTGGCCGCCTTCTTCGCGCTCGGCGGCCGACTCGCCGACATCCTCGGACACCGTCGGATGATGGTGGTCGGCACCCTGATCTTCGTCGTGTCCTCGGTGCTGTGCGGCTGCGTCCCCGACGACAGCTTCGCCCAGAGCTGGCTGATCGTCTTCCGCGCCACCCAGGGACTGGGCGCCGCCGTGATGTTCCCGGCCGCGCTCGCCGTCGTCGTCGCCGTGTTCCCGGTGGAGCGACGCGGCCGGGCCCTCGCCTTGTTCTTCGGTCTGTCCGGCGCCCTCACCGCGCTCGGGCCGCTCCTCGGCGGCTGGCTCACCGACTGGACCTGGCGCGCCATCTTCTGGGTCAACGTGCCCGTCGCCGTCCTCGCCCTGGTCCTGACCGCGCTCGCCCGTATCCCCCACCAGGTCCGCCGTGAACGCCTCGACGTTCCCGGCGCCGTCCTCGTCGCCGCCGGCATGGGTCTGAGCGTGCTGGGCCTGCAACAGGCCTCCGTCTGGGGCTGGAGCAGCGTGGCCACCTGGGCCTGCATCCTCGGCGGGCTCGCGGTGCTGGTGGTGTTCTGCGCGTACGAACTACGCGTCGAGGAACCCCTCATCAAGCTCCAGGTCTTCCGCGACAAGGCGTTCAGCGTCGACTCGGCCGTCCTGTTCTTCGCGATGCTCGCCTTCGTCCCGGTGTTCTTCTTCGCCTCCGTCTACGCCCAGGTCTGCCTCAGTGCATCCCCGAACCAGGCCGCGCTGTACCTCCTGTACTTCTTCATCGGCTTCGGTATCGCCTCCCAGTGGGGCGGCCGGATCCTCGACCAGCGCGGCGCGCGTCCCGCGATGAAACTGGGTACCGCACTCGGCGCGGTCGGATTCGCGCTGTGGGCGGGCAAGCTGACCGACCTTTCGATGCACGACCAGTGGCTCTACGCGGCCCTCGCCGGCGCCGGTATCGGCTTCCTGCTCGCGCCCGCCTCCACGGACGCCGTGAACCGCTCCCTCAATGCCTCCTACGGCGAGGTCACCGGCATCACCCAGACCGTGCGCAACTTCGCGGCGGCCGTCGGCCTCGCGGTGTTCAGCACAGTCCTGACGCATGTCAGCACCGACAGGGTCGCCGAGACACTTGAGGCCAGGGGAGCGCCCCACGGCCCGGCGACAGAGGCCGCACGTGACATCACCGAGGCGGTGACCGGCAACCCGGACGCGCAGACCCCGACCGGGCAGGGACCCGTCGCGACGGTGATGCGTGACTCGATGAACGCCATCCGGACGGACTTCGCGGAGGCCAACCAGTGGGTGTTCTACGGCATGGCCATCGCGCTCGGCATCGGATTCCTGTGCGCGCTCGCGCATCCCGGGACGCGGGTCACGGACGAGGCGCCGGCACCCAGCAGCGTGCCGGCGGACCGGTGACGGCCTCCGACGGCTCACCGCGAGGCGCGCACGCACACCGCCGGCCGGCCCGCTGGTCGCGTGCCGCGGGCCGGCCGGCGTGCGCGCGTTACGCGGTGAAGCGGTGGCGGCCGGAACCGACCCGGTACACCACGCAGCCCTCCTCCTGGCGCAGGAAGGTCGCGTCGGTGTGGGTGACCGCGTCCGGAGCGTCCGCGGGGATCCATACCTCGGCGGTCGTGTTGGGCGGCACGGCGCAGCTGAGGACGAAGCCGCCGGACTTCTGCCGCCACTGCGTGGAGATCGGACCGTGGACCGAGGTGAACGTGGCGCGGGCGGAGGTGACATCGCCGCCGGGGCGGGGACGGATGACGATCTCGCGGTAGCCGGGGCGTCCCGCCGAGATGCCGGCGATGTTCGTGTACATCCACTCACCCACCGAGCCGTAGGCGTAGTGGTTGAAGGAGTTCATGTCCGGGGTCTGGAAGGCGCCGTCGGGCTGGATGGAGTCCCAGCGTTCCCACATCGTGGTGGCGCCCTTGTCGATCTGGTAGCCCCAGCTGGGGAAGGAGCGTTGCTGGAGCAGCCGGTAGGCGACGTCGTTGTGGCCGGTGTCGGTGAGGACGGGCAGCAGCCGGGGCGTCCCGAGGAATCCCGTCGACAGGTGCCAGCCCCTGGCCTCGATCAGCGCGACGAGACGGTCGGCCGCCGCCTTCCGCAGCGCGTCGGGCAAGAGGTGCATCGACAGGGCGAGGACATAGGCCGTCTGGGTGTCACCCTTCACCCGGCCGGCGGCCGTGACATAGGCGCTCCGGAACGCCTCGCGGACGCGTTCGAAGAGGTCGAGGAAGGGTGCGGGGGACTGGTCGAGCTCCTGGGCGATCCTCGCCGCGAGGTCGGCGCTGTGCGCGAAGTAGGCGGTGGCGACGACGTCCTTGGGTGTCTCGTCGGAGATGTTCAGCCAGTCGCCGTACCCGGCGGCCGGTCGCAGCAGGTCGGTGCTGTTCTCCTCCAGGTACGTCAGCCAGGTCCGGATGGACGGCCAGGCGTCCTCCAGTACTTGCCGGTCGCCGTACGCCTGGTACAGGGCCCAGGGGACGGTGACGCCGGCGTCGCCCCATCCGGCGACACCGTTGCCAAGGGCGCCGACATCGGGCGCCACGTCGGTGAAAGCTCCCTGCGGGGTCTGCGCGTCGCGCAGGTCCACGAGCCACTTGGTGAGGAAGCGGGCCGACTCCATCGAGTAAGCGGCCGTGGGCGCGAAGACGTTGATGTCGCCCGTCCACCCCAGGCGCTCGTCGCGCGCCGGTGTGTCCGTCGGGATGGACAGGAAGTTGCCGCGCTGACCCCAAGTGATGTTCCGGTGCAGCTTGTTGAGCATCGGGACATCGGTCTCGAACTCGAAGGTGAAGGGCGCGGACGTATGCATGGCGCGGCCGGTCACCGCCTTCGCCGAGGGGGTGCCGGGGAATCCGGTCACCTCGACGTAGCGGAAGCCGTGGAAGGTGAAGCGCGGCTCGTACGTCTCCTCGCCGCCGCCCTTGAGGGTGTAGGTGTCGGTGGCCGCGGCGGTGCGCAGATTCGCCGTGTACAGGGTGCCGTCCGGGTTGAGGACCTCGGCGTGCCGCAGCCGGACGGTGGTTCCCGCGGCGCCCGAGACCCGCAGCCGTACCGAGCCGACCATGTTCTGACCGAGGTCGAAGACGAAGACGCCCGGGCTGGGTTCGGTGACCTTCCTGGCCGGGATCTCCTCGGCCACCCGGACCGGTCCGTCGACCTGCGCGACGATCTGCCGGGGAGCCGCCTCGCCCGCGGCGCGGACGTCGAGCCAGGCCCGGTCGTCGAAGCCGGGTTCGCTCCAGCCGGCGGTCTCCCCGCGCGCGTCGTACGTCTCGCCGCTCAGCAGGTCGGCGGAGACGATCGGTCCGGAGGCGGCCCGCCAGTCGCTGCCGGAGGTGATGCGCTCACCCGTCCCGTCGGTGTACTCCACCTCCAACTGCGCCAGCAGCGCCGGGCGTTCGCCGTACTGGTGGGGCCCGAACATGCCGACGTTGCCCGCGTACCAGCCGGGCGCCAGGTACGCGCCGATGGCGTTGGCCCCGGGCCGAAGCAGCGCGGTGACGTCGTACGTCTGGTACTGCACCCGTTCGCGGTAGTCGGTCCAGCCGGGGGCGAGCTGATCGCGGCCCACGCGGTGGCCGTTGAGGTGCGCTTCGTACAGGCCGAGAGCCGTGGCGTACAGGCGGGCCCGGGCCACCTTCTTGCGGGGGAGTCTGAACTCGTGCCGCAGCTGGTTGGCGGCGAACAGCGCCGGGACGACCTTCCCCCAGGGGCCGGCCCCCCACGTGGCCGCCACCTTCGCCGCGGGCCAGCCGCCGTCGTCGAAGTCGGCCTCGCGCCAGTCCGCGGCAGGTTCATGGTCCGTCGACTTCCAGGAGGCGTCGGTGATGACCCGCACCTCGCCGGACGCCGTGCGGACGGTGAGGACGGCGATCAGGCCGGCCGGTCCCACGGTCGCGTTGGTCGCCGAGACCCCGAGGACGTTCCTGCCGGAACGTACCTGAGCGAGGACGTCGACGACGGCCGGTCTGCGCCAGCCGTCGCGGTCGGTCGCGAGGTCGGTGCGGGCCACCTCGGTGCCGTTCACGGAGACGGAGTAGACGTTGTCGGCGGTGAGGGCCAGGGTCGCGGCCGTGATGCCCTCGGGAAGATCGGCGGTGCGACGGAACCAACGGGTGGCCGCGGGCGCGCTGACGGTCGGGTCGCCCTCGGGGAACCAGATCCACGCACTGCCCTCGAGCGAGGGCGCGTCGGTGAGGGCCGCAGGGACGGACACCCATGCGGCGGACCACTGCGCGGCGTCCATGAGGCCGGTCTCCCACCACGCGGCCTCGCTCCAGGCGGAGGCGTTGTCCGCGGCGTCCCATACCCGTACGGACCAGAAGTAGCGGGTCCGAGGCTTCAGCCCGGGGCCCGCGTAGGGAACGAGGACGGACTCGTCGGAGCTGACCTTTCCGCTGTCCCAGACATCCGGACGCGACAGCCCTGACGCGCTGGTGGCGACGCGGATCTGGTAGGCGCTCTGTCGCGCGCCCCGCTTGTCCGAGGTCATCGGCCAGCTCAGTCGCGGGCGTGGTGCGTCGAGGCCCAGGGGGTGCCGAACGTACTCCACGGTCGGAGCGGCGACGCGCAGGGCGCCGCGTCGCCCACCCGCCGGGGCCGGCGCGGAAGGTGACGCGGCCGCCGCTGAGCCGGTGTCGGCGGCCGTGGCGGCCACCGTTGTGGCCGCAGCCGTCGCCGCCGCCGCGAGGATGTTCCTCCTACTGATCACTACGACCCCTCACACAGAAATGATGAATCGATTCATGGCCGTGAAACGTAGGGGCGCGTGGGATGAGGGTCAAGGAGTGTGCGGGACTTTATCCGTCAACGAACGGCACTCCCGGCCGACTCGCGCTCCTGAAGCGGTTCGGGGTGATGCGCTTGGTTCATGGGTTCGGGCCGAAGCCTTGACGCTTGTCATGGGCGAGCTTAGCGTCTGCGGCTGCACCGTAAAACGATTCAATCCAGTGCGGCGCAGCACTCCGCCCGTCGGTGCCGGGGTGTGGCTGACCGTTTCGTGCTGTCCCGCCCACCCCGAACGGAGCCCCGCACGTTGCCAGCGCCACGCGAAACCTCCGGTCCGTCCCGCCGTCAGATCCTCCGCACCGGCACGGCCGCCACGACGGCGGCGGCCGTCACCGCAGTGGGACCCGCCGCGGCTGCCCGCGCCACCCCGCGCGACGCCGCCCGCCCCTGGGCCGAGGGGCGCGGAACCAGACCCGCCCTGGCTGCCTTCGAGCTGTCCGAGGTCCGGCTCCTGGACAGTCCCTTCCTCGCCAACATGCGCCGCACCTGCGCCTATCTGCTCTTCGTCGACATCGACCGGCTGCTGCACACCTTCCGCCTGACCGTCGGCCTGCCGTCCTCGGCGCAACCCTGCGGCGGCTGGGAGGCACCCGACGTCCAGTTACGCGGGCACACCACCGGACATCTGCTCAGCGCCCTGGCCCAGGCGCACGCCAACACCGGGGACCGGGCGTACGCCGACAAGGGCCGGGCACTGGTCTCGGCGCTCGCCGAGTGTCAGCGGGCCGCTCCGGCGGCCGGCTTCACCCGCGGCTACCTCTCCGCGTTCCCCGAGTCGGTCTTCGACCAGCTGGAGGCAGGGGGGAAACCCTGGGCTCCCTACTACACGCTGCACAAGATCATGGCCGGGCTGCTGGACCAGTACCGGCTCAGCGGCAACCGCGAAGCCCTGGAGGTCCTGCGGAAGGTGGCCGCGTGGGCCGACGCCCGCACCGGCCCCCTGTCGTACGAGCACATGCAGAGCCTGCTCAGGGTGGAGTTCGGCGGCATGAACGAGGTACTGACCCGGCTCCACCAGGAGACGGGCGATCCGGCACATCTGCGCACCGCCCGCCGCTTCGACCACGAGGAGCTGTACGCGCCGCTCCCCGCCGGCCGTGACGAACTCGCCGGACGGCACGCCAACACCGAGATCGCCAAGATCGTCGGGGCGGTGCCGTCCTTCGAGGCGACGGGGGAGCGGCGCTACCTGGACATCGCGGACACCTTCTGGACCACCGTCGTACGCCACCACTCGTACGCCATCGGAGGCAACTCCAACCAGGAACTCTTCGGACCGCCCGACGAGATCGCCGGCCGGCTCTCGGAGGTCACCTGCGAGAACTGCAACAGCTACAACATGCTGAAACTGGGGCGCCACCTCTTCCTGCACCGCCCGGACCGGGCGGAGTTCATGGACCACTACGAGTGGACGCTCTACAACCAGATGCTGGCGGAGCAGGACCCCGGCTCCGCGCACGGGTTCGTCACCTACTACACCGGCCTGTGGGCGGGCTCGCGGCGGGAACCCAAGGGCGGTCTCGGCTCGGACCCGGGCAGCTACAGCGGTGACTACGACAACTTCTCCTGCGACCACGGCACGGGACTGGAGACCCACACCAAGTTCGCCGACTCGGTCTACTTCCGCTCCGCCGCCCCGCGGTCGCCGGCCCTGTACGTGAACCTGTTCATCCCGTCCGAAGTGCGGTACTCACGCGCTGGTGTGACGATTCGTCAGCAGACGCGGTACCCGGTGGAGGGGCACACAAGGCTCACCGTCATCGCCGGGCGGGGACGCTTCGTCATGCGGATCAGGATCCCGGCCTGGGTGGCGGACACCGGACGCCCCGCCCTACTGAAGGTCAACGGCCACGCCGTCACCACCCGGCTCCGTCCCGGCACGTACGCCACGGTCGAGCGGACCTGGCACACCGGCGACACGGTCGAACTGATCCTCCCGCGCGAGCCGGTATGGACCCCGGCCCCGGACAACCCCCAGGTGACATCGCTGTCATACGGCCCCCTGGTGCTGTCGGGGCAGTACGGCGACACCGATCTCGCCACGCTGCCGACGATCCGCCCGCGGTCGCTGCGGCCCGTCCCCGGCACGTCCACACAGTTCACCGCGCTCGCCGACGGCCGTGCCGTGGCACTGCGGCCGTTCCACGAGGTGCACCACCAGCGCTACAACGTCTACTGGGCGGTGACTCCGCCCCGAGGCCGCGAACGGGACATCGCACGCTACCCGTTGGACGAGTCAACCGGCACCGCCGCCGCCGACACCACCGGCGCGTTCCCCGCCGCGGCCCTGTCCGCAGGCGCCGCCTGGGCGGACGACGGCACCGGTCCCGCCGTGTCACTGGACGGGAAGGGCGGCCATCTCGCCCTGCCCTCAGGCCTGTTGAGCGGCCTGGACGAACTGACGATCAGCGTAAGGGTCCGGGTCGACAGCCTCGCCGCCTCGGCACGCGTCTTCGACTTCGGCTACCACAAGGACACCTACCTCTTCCTCGCCGCCACCACGGGAGCGGGACGCGCCCGTGCCGCACTGAAGATCGCGGGAATGGCGCGGGAGGACTTCATCGACGCGAACGGCCCCCTGGCCGTGGGCCGTTGGACACATGTGGCCCTCACCCTGGGTGGCGGCACCGGGGTGCTCTACCTCGACGGCACCGAGACGGGCCGCAACGCCGCCATGGTCGCCAGTCCCCTGCTGCTCGGCGTGACCACCCGCAGCTACCTCGGACGCTCCCAGAACAGCACCCACCCCTACCTGCGCGGAGCCGTGCGCGACCTCCGGGTGCACAACAGGGCCCTGTCCGCCTCCGAAGTGGCCCGCCTGGCCGCCGACTGAGCTTCGCCCCCCTCGGCACTCGCCCCCTTTCCCGTCACGTCACACCACGGCACGTGACGGCCACGCCCGCACGCCGCACCCCGCAGGAGCTCACGCATGTCCGACACCATCCCCGCCCACCCCTCCGACTCCCGCCCCGTCCCTCAAGTCCCCCTGTCCAGACGCGGGTTCGTAGCCGCCGCGAGCGTCGGCGCCGCCGCGGGACTCCCCGCCCTCGGCCTCGCCGTGCCGCCCGCCTCCGCCACGCCCCGGTCCTCCGCACCGGACACGGCGCCCGCCGCCCTCACCGCGCACCGCTTCACCGATCCGCCCAGGACCAGCCGCCCCACCGTCTACTGGTACTGGAACGGACCCGTCACCCCGGAACTCGTCGACCGGCAACTCGCGGACCTGCGGGACAAGGGCATGTACGAGGTGATCCTCTTCTCCTTCGACAACGACGCGATGCGGCCCGTCTTCTTCACCGAGGAATGGTTCGACATCGTCGAGCACGTCCTGCGCACCGCGGAACGCACCGGCATGCGTGTCTGGCTGTTCAACGACGACCACTTCCCCAGCGGCCGGGCCGGCGAGTACATCGTCAAGGGCGGCACGGTCGGCTCCCGCGTCTACGAACCCCGCCCCGACCTGCGCCTCAAGGCCCTGTGGCGCTCCACCACGGTGATCGAGGGCCCCGCCCGCGCCGACCTGCGCCACAGCACCGGCGTGGGCGTGGAGGCCGGACACCTGGTCGCCGACGCCGCGCTCCTCGACGGGGCCACCGTCCTGCGCGGCAGCGAACACTGGAGCGACCTCACCGTCACCGCGAGCGCCAAAGCGGACCACACCGCCGCCGGGCTGGTGGTCCGCGCCTCCGCCGACGCCCTCGACGGCTACGCGGTCACCTTCGACCAGACCGGCGTCGTCACCGTGCGGCGCCTGACCCGCGGCCTTGACCCCGTCGAACTGCTGCGCAGCACCCGCACCGACGGCTTCAACAAGACCAAGTACCACGCCCTCACCGTCACCGTCCGCGGCGGCACCCTCTCGGTCACCCTCGACGGCCGCGCCAAGGGCACCGTCGAGGACGACCGCCACCCGTCCGGCGGTGTCGGGGTACGCGCGGTCGGCGACGAACGCGGCCTGTGGGACAGCCTCACCGTCACCGCGGCGGACGGCACCACGCTGTACGCGACCACATTCGAGGACGCGGCCGGCGCGGGCGACTTCCCCGAGCGGGCGACCCTCGGCGTCCGGGCCGTCGCCGCCGCGGCCCGTCCGGCCGGCGCCACGGACGCGTCCGACGTCATCGACCTGACCAGGCGGCTCACCGGGGACGGCGTCTGGGAGGTTCCCGCTGGTCGTTGGCAGATCGACCTGTTCGGCGGGGTCCCGCTGACCGACGACAGCCAGGGCTACAGCCGCAGTTACGTGGACCTGCTCGACGACGAGCCCGTGCGACTGTTCCTGGACATCGTCCCCGGCGAGTACTACCGCCGGTTCCGCCGCTACTTCTCGACCGTGATCCCCGGCTTCTGGGACGACGAGCCGTTCTTCGCCTCCGCCGAGGCCCACTTCAAGCGACTTCCCTGGTCACCCACGCTCGACGCGGCACTGCGCGCGGTGGGCGTCGAGCCCGGGGTTGCCTACGCCTGCGCCTTCGACGACCTGGGCCGCACCGGCCGGGTCGCCCGCGGACGCTACTGGCAGGCCGTCTCCAACCGGTTCGCCCGCTACTTCCGCGCGCAGGCCCGCTGGTGCGAGGAGCGGGGCGTCGAACTCATCACCAACCCGCTCTACGACGAGGCCGCCCCCGCCAAGCGCGTCCCCACCACCGGCGACCTGCACAAGGTCAACCAGTGGGCGCAGATCCCCGGCGGCGCCATCATCACCGCCGAGTACGTGCCCGGGCAGCAGACCATGCTGCCGCGCAACCCGGTCTCGGTCGCTCACCAGATGGGCCGGGAGCGGGCCCTGATGGAGATGTTCGGCAACATGGGCTGGCAGGTCACGCCCGGCTTCGTGCACGCGACCGTCGGCGCGCAGGCCGCCCGCGGGGTCAATCTGACGGTCCTGCACGCGCTGTGGACCGACGAGGCCGTCGTCTACTTCCCGCCGCCCTTCGGCCCCAGGGCGCCGTGGTGGTGGACCATGCGCCCGCTCGCCGAGTGGATCGGGCGGATCATGGAAGCCGGCCGGGGCACGTCCGCGGCCCGCACGGCGATCCTCCAGCCGCAGCGAGCCGCCGAACAGTGGACGGGCACCGTCCGGCAGGGCGAGGTCGACGGCGCCCTCGCCGACGCCGCCTACGCGCTGGAACGCGCCCAGGTCGACTTCGACCTCCTCCACGAGGGTGCCCTGACGGGCGACCCGGAGCTGCTGGCCCACGCGCGGGTACGGTCCGGACGCCTCGCCGTGGGAGCCGCCCGCTACGACCTCGTCGTACTGCCGTTCACCCCGGTCCTGGACACGGCGACCGTCCGCGTCCTGGACACGTTCGTCCGGGCCGGCGGGGCCGTCGTCGCGGTGGGCGCGTTGCCCGCCGACGAGTCCGACGGCAACGACCGCTCCCTCAGCCGCGCCCTGCACGACCTGTTCGGCGACACCGTGCCCGCGAGCCGCGCCCGCGGCCGGGGACGCGCGGTGCGCGTCGCCGACGTGGCGGGCCTCGGCGCCGCCGCCCACGACGCGGGGGCCGCGGCGGCCGTCCTCGAACCCGCCCGAGAGACGATCCGGGCCCTGCGGGTCACCCGGGGCAAGGACACCGTCTTCCTGTTCAACAACGAGAGCGCCACCGCGGTGACGACCACGGCGGTCCTGCCCGCCCAGGGCGCCCCCGAGCTGTGGGACCCCGCGACCGGCGAGATGGCTCCGGCTCCCGTCCACCGGACGAGCAGGCGCGGACTGCACCTGCCGCTCGCCTTCGCGCCGTACGAGACCCGGATCGTCGTCGTGCGTGAGGGCGCGTCGGTGGGCCCCCACCTGACGGACGCCACCCTCCACGTCCGCTCCGTCGAACGGCACGGCCGCGGTCTGCGCGCCACCGTCGAGACCGGGTCTCCCGGCATCCACCGGCTCACCGGCACCGACTCCGGCCGCGCCTACCGGGGCACGGTCCGCGTCGGCGACCCGCTCACCCCGGTCCCCGTCACCGGCGACTGGACCCTCACCCTGGACCGCGACGGGGACACCCCGGTCACCGGCCCGCTCGGCAGCTGGACCGGGCACGCGCCGCTGTTCTCCGGCAGCGGCACCTACACCACCGAGGTCGACGTGGACCGCGCCGTCCTGGACGGCCGGCGGGTGCTGCTCGACCTCGGCGACGTACGGGACGTGGCCGGCGTGGTCGTCAACGGAAGGGCCACGCCCCCGCTGTTGTGGGCGCCGTTCGTCACGGACGTCACCGGCCTGCTCGTCCCGGGACGCAACCGCCTCGCCGTGCGGGTCTCCAACACCCTCTCCAACGAACGCAACAAGCCCCTGCCGTCCGGTCTGCTCGGCCCGGTCACCCTGCGTTTCAGGCGCCGCGTCACCGCCGCACTGGACCGCGTCTGACGAGCCGCCCGCCCCCAGGAATCCCTCCGCGAAGGACTTCCATGCCCAGATCAAGACCGCGCGTCGGACGCCGACGCCTCGCCCTGATGCTGCCCGCCGCGGTGACCGCCTTCGTCACCGCCGTGTCCGGCAGCGTCCAGGCCACCGCCGCGACCACCCACGCGCTCACCCCCGCCCACCTGCGGACCCAGCACCTGGATGAGGCGCTCGGCATCGACGACACCACCCCGGTACTCAGCTGGAACACCACCGCCCGCACCCCGGGCGCCCTGCAGAGCGCCTACCGCGTCCAGGCGGCCACCTCACCCGAGCGCCTGCGCTCGGGTCGGCCCGACCTGTGGGACTCCGGCAAGGTCACCTCCGCCGTACCGGAGACGACGTACGCCGGCCGCCCGCTCGGCAGGTCGGTTCGGGTCGTTGGACCTTCCGCTCGACGCCGCCTGCCGGGCCCATCAGCGGGTACCGGACACCATGAGCCTCACCCTGCTTCTTGACGCGCGGTGAGCGGGGAGGCTTCGGGGGCAACGAAGGGAGAGCGGATGTCGGTCGACCTCGTCGGCTTCCTCGGCGTGGTGCTGGTGGCCTACGTGGTCCCCGGCCCGGACTTCCTCGTCGTGCTGAGATCGGCCACCGAGCACCCTGCGAAGGGGCGGGCCGCCGCGCTGGGCGCTCAGTCCGGGCTGTGCGTGCACATGCTCGCCGCGGTGGCCGGGCTGTCGCTGATCGCCGCGCGCTCTCCGGTGGTCTACGACGCCATCAAGCTCCTGGGCGCGGCATACCTCGTCCACTTGGGTGTCCGGGCAGTGCGGGCCGCCCGGCGGGCCGCCCGCGAGCGGCGCGGCGGACGGGAAACCACCGGCGGCCCGGAGGGCGGCACCGCGCCGCGCACGTCGGCGCAGGACGGGCCGGCGCATGGCCGGTGGCGGTCCGGCTTCACCCAGGGCTTTCTCACCAATGTGCTCAATCCCAAAGCCGCGTTGTTCTTCCTCAGCGTCCTGCCGCAGTTCGTCGACGGTGGCGGCCCGACAGCACGGAGCATCTTCTTCCTCGGCATCCTCGATGTCCTCATCGGCGTCGCCTACTGGTTCGTCCTTGTCGCCGTCGCCGCACGGCTGCGAGCGCTTCTCGAACGCCCGAAGGTCCGCCACCGCTGGGAACTGACGACCGGGTGGCTCTTCATCGCCCTGGGCGTCGGCGTCGCCGCGGCCGCCTGAAGCGTTCCGGCGATCTCCGGGACAGGTCGTTTCGAAACTCCCCACGGAGGACAATTTCTCACCTTTGAAAAACCTGCCTGGCAACTCCCGTTCACCTGCCGGTAACGCAATTCATGCAAAGGCCCGGAGTGTGGATGAAATCGCATGCGTCTTTTTCCGGCGCCGGCACAACCAACCAGAAACACGGCCCGTCTAAGTCGGCGAATCGACGAGGCGGGGGGTGACTTCCCCGGCCGGGACGCCACACGTCCCGAATGCTCTGGGGGGCTGTCAGGTATGCATGGTTCAACCCTGTATTCGGCCGCATTACGACGCGGCATTTCCCATCGGACAGCACTGTGACGCTCCGAGAGGGACAGGGTGTGAAACCGACGGCCCTGATTCCCGCCCCCGCGCCGGACCAGCCCGCCGATCCACCCTCCGGCCCGGCACGGGGGCGCCCACGCCGGTTCCGCCTGCCCCGCCCGACCGGACCGCGGCAGGCCGCCGCGCTGCTCGCCGCGGTCGTCACCGTCACCGCCTTCTGCGCCGCCGACGTCATCGCCCGTAGCTACCCCTTCGGCCCCCGCACCCGCAGCGTCAACGACCTGGGCAACCAGTACGTGCCGTTCCACGAACACCTGTGGGACCTGCTGCACGGAAAGGCCGACGGCGGTCTCCTGCTCAACTGGCAGTCCGGGTACGGCGCCAGCTTCCTCCCCGACCTCGGCACCTACCTCACCAGCCCGTTCGCCCTGCTCGTGGCGGCGTTCCCGCGGGACCGGATCGACCTCGCGGTGTATGTGATCACCGTACTGAAGGTCGCGTCCGCCGGCGCCGTCATGGCCTGTCTGCTGCTGACCCTGCGACCGGGCCGCTGGTGGGCGGCGGGACTGCTGGGCGCGTCGTACGCCCTGTGCGGGTGGACCGTGGCGAGTGCCGTGTACAACCTGATGTGGCTGGACGGGCTCGTCGCCCTGCCGCTGCTGTGCCTGGTGGGGGAGTGGCTGCTGAACGGACGGCGTCAGATCCTCGGTGTGGTGGTCGTGGCCGCCGCCTGGATCGCCAATTTCTACACGGCGTACATGGCCACCCTGGCGGCCGGTCTCGTGCTGCTCCTGCGGCTGTGGCTCTGCGACCACCCACGTCGCCGAAGGCTCGCCGCGGCGGGCCGGGCCGCGCTGACCGTCGTCCTCGGCATGGGCCTGGCCGCGCCGCTGGTGTCGGTGATCTACTTCGGCACCACGCACGCCTCACCGGGCAGGTTCAAGGACTTCACGCCGGTGGCGACTGAGGACCTGCTGGCCCGGCTGCTGCCGACCACGTACAGCTTCAGTTCGCCGGCCGTCTACGTCGGCACCACCGCGCTGCTGCTGGCCCTTGCCCTGCCTTTCCACCGCGCGGTTCCCAGGCGGGTGCGCGCCGGGTGGACCCTGTTGGTGGCCGGGACGACGCTGTCGATGCAGTGGGCCCCCACCCAGCTGCTGTGGCACGCCTTCACCCCACCGCAGGGCAGTTCGTACCGCGAGAGCTTCGTGCTGTGCGCGTTGCTGGTGATCGCGGCCTGGCACTCACTCTCGTGCGGGCCCCCCGACCGGCGCGCGCTGGGCGCGGCAGGCGCGCTGTTCGCGCTGATCACCGCCATCGCGAGCGGAAGCGACCTGGTGCGTTCCTTCACCTGGCCGGTGCTGCTGCTGGCCGCGGCGGGCGCGCTGGGCGGGCTGGCCCTGCTCCGCCGAACGGACGGCCCACGTCCCGTCGGCGACGGGCGCCGCACCCTGCCCGCCGTCCTCGCGGTGGTGCTGCTCGTCGGTACCCAACTCGGTGAGTCCACCGCCACCTCCGCCGTGGCCACCCGCATGCGGCTCGGGCACATGGACGACTACGCGCCCTGGGGGGACCGGCGACAGCAGCAGGCCGACGCGACAGCCGAGGCCGACGGCTGGCCCCGCTACCGAACCGACCCGGGCCGGGAGCAGACCGTCGGCAACGACCCACTGCTGGTGGGCGGTCAGGGCGCCCAGTACTACAGCAGTCACACCTCCGACGTGCTCTTCCGCACCCTCACCGCCCTCGGGGGCGGCTGGACCTCGGGCGGCCGCAGTCTGCAGAGCCTGGACAACGCCGTCACGGACGTCCTCTTCTCCGTGGGTGCCCGGGTGCACTCCCCGCCGGACCCCCATCAGAACTGGTTCCCGCAGGACGGCAGCCGGGTGAGGGTGACCCGTCGGGACGTACCGCCCCTGGTGACGGTACGACCGTCCACCGGCTCCGCACCCACGGGTGTCTCCGCGTTCGGACCGTCGCCGTACCGGAACCAGGAACTGCTGCTGGGCACCCGTGTCTACACCGTGCCCCGCCTCACCGTGCGAACCAGCACCGGGAAACCGCCGCACCGGAGCCACGGCGAGCGGCCCGGCGTGCGCATCGCGGCCCTCGATCCCGGGACGGCCGTACCGAAGCCGACCATCACGACCCGGTGCGCGGCGGGCAGCGAGGTGTACCTCTCGGCGCCGCACTTCGCTGGCACCGCACGACTCACCGGTGACTCCGCCGATGGCCCGACCGGGCGTTTCCGGTCCGACCCCGTCACCAAGATCGCCGCCATGCAGCGGCTGGGCACGGTCCCGGCGTCCGGACGCCTGCGCGTCGAACTGTCCCCCAACCGGTCGAGCGTCGTCCCGGACGGTGCGATCGGCTGCCTGGACACCGCCCGGCTGCGCTCCGCCGTCGAACGGCTCAAGGCGACCGGTGCCACCGACGTGACCGTCTCCGGCGGCACGATACGGGCCACGCTGCCCGCCGGCAGTAAAGGGACCGCCCTCGTCGCGGCCCCCAGGATCGCGGGGTGGCGCTGCGCCGCGGACGGCGGCTCAGCCGAACCGGCCGGGCAGTACTACGGGCTGATCGCCGTCCCCCTCGACGGCTCCTCGACCAGCGTCACCTGCACGTTCCACCCGCCAGGCCTCAGGCTGGGCACGGCCGTCGGGGGTGCCTCGCTCCTGGCGCTGATCCTGCTGTGCGCCTACCGGGCGGTCCGCCGACGGCGTGCCACTCGACCGACGTAGGCCTCGCGGTGCGGATGCCGCGGCCGACCATTCGCCAGGCCGCGGTGTCCGTTCAGTCCTTGACCGCGCCGGCGGTCACCCCCGCGGCGACGTAGCGCTGGGCGAGGACCAGCAGGATCGCCGCGGGGATCGAGGCGATGACGGCGGTGGCCATGATCGCGTTCCATTCCTGGTTGTTGTTGCCGATGTACTTGTAGATGCCGAGGGTGATCGGCCTCAGGTCGCCGCCGCCGTCGAGGGTGTTGGCGAAGACGAAGTCGGACCAGGCCCACAGGAAGCTGAAGAGCGAGACGGTGACCAGCGCGTTGCGGCTGACCGGCAGGACGACCGACCAGAAGGTGCGGACGGTGCCCGCGCCGTCGATGCGGGCGGCGGCGATCAGCTCGCCGGGGATGCCCGACATGAACGCGGTGAAGATCATGACACCGAAGGGCACGGCGATGGTGGAGTCGGCGACGATCAGACCCCACCAGGAGTTCTGCAGTCCGAGGTCGAGAAAGATGCCGTAGAAGCCCATCGCCATGACGATGCCCGGGATCATCTGCGCGACCAGCAGGGCGAGTTGGAGCAGGCGGCCGCCGAGGGGCCGGAGTTTGGCCAGCGCGAAGCCGGCCGGAGCGGCCAGGACGAGGGTGAGGGCGACGGTGCCGAGGCCGATGAGCAGGCTGGCGGCGAGGTAGGGCATCTGGTCGTCCAGGACGGCCCGGTAGCCCTCGAAGGTGGGGTGCAGGGGGAGCAGGTCGGGCGGGGTCTTGCGCATGTCCTGCTGGGGGGTGAGGGACACGTTGAGCATCCAGTACACCGGGAACAGCATCAGCGCGGTGAGGGCGAGTCCGATGACGGTGTGCCGACGGCCGGAGGTGGGGGATGTCATGCTTCCTGTCTCCTCTGGACGCGGATGTACAGCAGGCCGAAGACGAGGGCGATGAGGATGAGGAGGTTGCCGACCGCCGCGCCGGGGCCGAACTTGGGCAGCAGGGTGCCGAAGCCGAGCTGGTACGACCAGGTCGCCAGGGTGGAGGAGGTGTCCGAGGGGCCGCCCTTGGTCATGATCCAGATCAGGTCGAACACCTTGAGGGTGTAGACGAGCCCGAGGAGCAGGGTGATGGCTGAGACCGGGCGCAGCAGCGGGAAGGTGATGCGTCGGAACACCTGCCAGGTGCTTGCTCCGTCCAGGGACGCGGCCTCGTACAGCTCGGCGGGGATGTTCTGCAGACCGCTGTAGAGGATGACCAGGTTGAACGGGATACCGATCCAGATGTTGGCGATGACGACCGAGGTGAGCGCCCAGTCGGGGGAGGTGAGCCAGCCGACGGGATCGACGCTGACGAAGTGCAGGAAGTAGTTCACCACCCCTGATTCGCTGTTGAACATCCATGACCACGTCGACGCGGACACGATCAGCGGGAGCAGCCAGGGGATGAGGAACAGGGCCCGCAGCACCGTGGAGAGCCGGAAGTGGCGGTTGAAGAAGACGGCCAGGGCGAGCCCGATGACGTACTGGAAGGCGATCGACACGAACGTGAAGACCATGGTGTGGCGCATCGCCGGGCCGAACGTGGGGTCGCCCAGGACCGTACGGAAGTTGTCCAGTCCGGAGAACGGCGCGTCTCCGGACACGAACGACCGGACGGTGTAGTCGCGCAGGCTCAGGTCGAGGTTGCGGTAGAGGGGGTAGAGGTAGAACGCGGCGAGGTAGGCGACCAGCGGAGCGACGAAGGCCAGCGCGGTCAGCCGGCCTTTACGGCGTTGGCGGCGCCGGAGCGCCGAAGCGGCCGTGCGGTCCTCGGTGTCGGGATCCCCGGAGGTGACCGGGGACAGCCGCCTGCGACGGTCGACGCGGGCGAGGGTCATGCGAACTCCTGGATGCGGGTGGCGTGTCCGGGGGCGGGCGGGCGTGGCCGGCGACGGGGCGTGGGGCCGCGTCCGCGTACGTCGCCGGCTCTCGGGTGGGTCAGCCCTTGGCGGCGGCGGTCTGCGCCGAGTCGAGGGCGTCCTGCGGGCTCTTGCCGCCGGACAGGGCACCCTGCACCGCGGTCCACATCGGCTGCGAGATGGTCGGGTACTTGGTGCCCAGGCCACCGCTGGTACGACCGCGCGCCGACGCCACGGCGTCCACCCACGGCTTGAGCTTGGGGTTCGCCTTGACCTGCTGGGCCTGCACCTCGGCGGTGGGGGCCACGTACGCCAGGGTCGTGTCCGTGGAGAGCAGGTTGGCGGAGTTGGTCAGACAGGTGACGATCTTCTTGCTGACGTCATAGCGCGCGGTGTCCTTCTGCACCGGGACGGTGACGAACTCGCCGCCCGTCGGCACCGGCGCCGAACCACCGTTCTGTGCGGGGATGCTGATGACACCGTTGGTGAAGGTGGCCTTCTCCGCGTTGCCGAGCTGCCAGGTGCCGTTCTCGCCGAACGCGTAGTCGCCGGTGGCGAACTCCTGCCAGCTGGTGGTCTGGGTGTTCTGCAGGACGTCCTTGGGTGCGTAGCCGGCGTCGACCCACTGCTTCCACAGGGACAGAGCAGCCACGCCCTTCGCCGAGTTGAGCTTCGTCAGGTCCCCACCTGCCCCCCAGAACCACGGCAGGAACTGGAAGCTGCCCTCCTCGGTGTTGATCGCGGAGAACGTGATGCCCTTCTTGCCCGCCGCCTTGACCTTCTTCAGCGCCGCCGTCAGGGACGCCCAGTCCTTGATCGAGGCGGGGTCGACATGGGCGGCCGACAGGACCTTCTCGTTGTAGTACAGGGCGAGTGTGTTGGCGCCGATCGGTACGCCGTAAGAGGCGCCGTCGATGGTGCCCGCGCCGATGATGTTCCTCTGGATGGACTTCGTGTCGATCCCGAGGTCGCTCGTCTTGTTGAGGATCCCGGCCTCGACGAGCGTGGAGACGACCGGATTGTCCACCAGCATCACGTCCGGCGCGTTGCCCTGCTGCGCCGCCAGCAGCGCCTTGTTGCCGAGGTCGGTGGTGTCGAACCCGGTGCGCTTGATCTTCACTCCGGCGTCGGTGCCGCACTTACCGACCAGCTTGCCCCACGCCGAGGTGGCGTCGAACTGCGGGTACGGGTCCCAGAAGGTGTACGTCGCCCCGGCCTTGCCGGCGGAGGAGGAAGAGGAGCCGGATCCACCACCGCAGGCGGTGACGGAGGCAAGGGTGCCGAGGACGGCGACGGCGGCAAGCAGGTTGCGACGGGTGTGTCTCACGGTGACCTCGTTGTCTTTGGGGCGGTGCGCAGGGAGTGAGGAGGTGAAGAGGCAGCAGAAGGAGGCAAGGGGAAGGGGAACGGAAGAACGGGAAGGAGAAGGGGAAGCGGCGGGTGAGGAACACGGGGCGGGGGCTCAGGAGGTGGGCAGCCAGACGCGCATGCTGCCGTTCTGGCGGTTGGCCCAGGCGTAGTAGGGGATCGCGGTCAGTTCGAGGGGTTCGCCGGTCGCAGGCGCGTCGGCGGTCTCCGTCGCCCGGTACGGCCACCAGCCGGCGTCGGGCAGGTGCCGCCTTCGGCCCGCCGCGACGACCGTGGTGACACCGCCGAGCAGATCCGGGCGGTGCTTCACGGCGAGCGGGCGGGTGGTGTCGATGACGATGTCGTCGAGGCCGCCGCCGGGGTGGTCGACCTGCTCCAGGCAGTACACGAGCGGCCCGCGTTCGATCGCCACACAGCCGCGTACCGCGTCCACCCGGGGGTCGGCGGCGGTGAGGCGGGGTTCCAGGACGAGTTCGAGGACGACCTGGTCGCCGGGTGCCCAGGTGCGCTCCAGCCGCAGCCACCCGTCGTCGAGGGGGGCCTCGGTCTGGTCGTACGTCGTTCCCCCGGCCCGGACCCGGTACTCCCGGCACCACCGCGGGATGCGCAGGGACAGCGTCCAGGGCCTTTCCCGCGGGGTCTCCTCGACGGTGAGAGCGACGGTGCCGTGCCAGGGGTAGTCGGTCTCGGCGCTGACGACGACCGGCGTCCCGTCGATGTCGCCCGAGTAGCTGCCGGTGACGTACTGGTGGATCTGCAGGCCGTGGCCGTCAGCGCCGGCGAGGTAGTGCTCCAGCGAGGCGAGCAGCCGCATGACGTTGGGTGGGCAGCAGGCGCAGCGGAACCAGCGGGTGCGGCGGGCCGACTGGTCGCCGCCGGGGTCGGTGTGGCCGTCGCGGACCTGGAGGGGGTTGACGTACAGCCAGCGTTCGCCGTCCAGGGAGACCCCGGCCAGGAAGCCGTTGAACAGGGTGCGTTCGATCAGGTCGGAGTAGCGGGCCTCGCCGGTGAGCAGGGCCATGCGCCAGCTCCACTGGATCGAGGCGATGGCGGCGCAGGTCTCGCAGTAGGCCCGCTCGTTGGGCAGCTCGTACGGGTCGCCGAAGTCCTCCTGGTCGTGGTGGGAGCCGAGGCCGCCCGTGAGATGGGTCTTGGTGGTGGTCATGGCGTGCCACAACCGCTCGGCGGCGGCGCGCAGTTCGCTCTCGCCGGTCTCGGTGGCGAGGTCGGCCGCAGCGGCCAGCAGATAGAGCTGCCGTACGGCGTGGCCCTCCACGTTCGTCGCCTCACGCAGGGGCACCCGGTCCTGGCAGTACGCCTCGCCGCCGAGCAGACCGTGGCCGTGCCGGTCGACGAAGTAGGCGGCGAGGTCGAGGTAGCGGCGCTCGCCGGTCTCCCGGTACAGCTCGACCAGCGCGGTCTCCACCTCGGGGTGGCCGTCGATGCCGTCGATGGGCTTGCCACTGCCGGGCGGGCCGAAGACCGAGTCGACGTGGTCGGCGAACTTCCGTGCCACGTCGAGGAGTTCGGACCGTCCGGTGGCCCGGTGATGGGCGACCGCGGCCTGGATCAGATGCCCCGCGCAGTACAGCTCGTGGCCCCAGCGCAGATCCTGGAACCGTTCGCCGTTCCGGCGGAGCTGGAACCAGGTGTTGAGGTAGCCGTCGGGCTGCTGGGCGGCGGCGACCACGGCGATGATCCGCTCGATGTCGGCGGCGAGCCGTTCGGCCTGGGGGCCGCCCTCGCCGGGCGCCCACTGGGCGAGTTGCCAGGACGCCGCCTCCAGCCACTTGTAGACGTCCGAGTCCACGAACGGGTACGCGCCCTGGAACTCGCCGTCAGCCGTGCCCCCCAGCACCCGCAGGTTGTGCAGATTGCCCGCGGACTCCAGCAGTCCGGGGCCCTGCGGCACCGAGATCCGCGCGTTCACCTCACGACGCGCGTCCCAGAAACCGCCACGCACCTCGACGGTGGCAGGGACGAGCGCGGCCGCGGCACCCGGGCCCAGACGGACCGGACCGATGGGCGTACGGCCCCGTTCGGGCGAAGCCGGGAACCCGGGGGAGGGCGCGGCGGAACGTGTGAGGGGCATGGCTCTCCGAAGAAGTCAGTGGCGGGGCGGACGAGGGCTGGGCGGCCGATGTCGTGGCGCGCCCAGGAACGCGGCAGGCGATGTTCCGCCTCCCAGACCCGCTTGAGCAAACGTTTTTCTGCCCGAAACGTAGAGAGACGGCGAGCACGAGTCAAGATGTGCGGCGGATTTTTTCCGCGTTCCCACCAGGGGTGGTCGGTGCTCAGTGAGGATGCTGGGAGGCTCATCGTGAACGCCGTCTAGGAAAAGGGTTGCTCGCTGGGGCAGGCGGCCCGGTGGCCGCGCGACGCGGCCCCCCCGGCAGGCGGGGAGGTGGCGCGGGCGCCTGCCGCGGTCGGGTGCCCGCGCCCTCCACCCGAGGAGCGAGTCCAGCGCGCTCGGTCCGATCCGCCCGGCCCGCCCGGCCCGGCCCGCTCGCTCTGCCCGCCCGGTCCGGGCCACTCGGTTCGGTCCGGCCCAAAGAAGACGATGCGGGCGGAGGGTTGTTTCCGGCCATGCGTGTGCGTATAAATAAGCAACTTTCTTTCTTACAGACCGCAGACGCGAGACGAGGGCACCGTGACCCGCCGTTATCCAGCAGGCCCGCAGCGATTGCTGCGTTCGCTCAACGGCCGAGCCGTTCTGGAGGCGATCGACGACGCGGGCCCGGTCACGACCACCGACCTGGCCGGGCGGATCCCGCTGTCACGGCCCACCGTGGCCGCCGCGGTCGGGCTGCTGCTGGAGCGCGGGGTGATCACCGAGGTGGGCCCGGTGATGGGCCGCAAGGGACCGGCCCCCGCGCAGTACCGCGTGAACGCCGACTGCGCCTTCGCGATCGGCGTGGATGTCGGGCACCGCAGGATCCGAGCCGCGGTCGCCGACGTCACCGGCCGGGTACGAGGGCGGGCCGAGTCGGAGCAGCACGGTGAGCGGGGTGGTGACGCGCTCGTCCAACAGGTCCTGGACATGTGCGTGAACCTGGCCGAGCAGGTGGGCCGACCGCTGCGGGACATCACCCAGGTCGTCGCGGGACTGCCCGCCGCGGTCGGCTCGGACGGACGCCACCTGTCGTACGCCGCCGGACTGCCCGACGCCGGGCGGGGGATCGGTGAGGCGCTCGGCCGGGCGATGCCGGTGCCGTTGGTCCTGGAGAACGACGTGAATCTCGCCGCGCTGGCCGAGCGGACCCACGGACGCGGTACCGACACCGACGACTTCGTCCTGGTCAGCCTGGGTGTCGGACTCGGCCTCGGGCTGGTCGTGGACGGCCGGGTCCGGCGGGGCGCCACGGGCGTGGCCGGAGAAGCGGGCTATCTGCCCAGTGACCGCATGGTCGCGCCGGTCGGGCAGCGCCGGGACCTCGTGCAGGAACATCTGGGCGCGCGCTACATCAGCGACCGGGCCCAGCGGCTCGGGCTGCCCGGTGACGGCAGCCCGCGCACCGTCTTCGAACTCGCCCGCGCCGGCGACCCCGGCGCGCTGGAGATCGTGGACGACACGGCCCGCAGCGTCGCCTACGTGGTGGCCTGCGTCGTGCCCCTCATCGACCCGGCACTCATCGTGCTGGGTGGCGCCATCGGCGCCAACGGCGACCTGCTGCTCGAACCGGTCGCCCGTCATCTGGCCGATTTCAGTACGTTCCGGCCGCCCCTCGTCGCATCGGGCCTCGGTCCGGACGCCGTACTCACCGGAGCCACGACCATGTCGGCCAAGCTGGCCCGGGAGGCCGCCTTCGCCGCCGCCACCACTCCCGTCCCCCAGGCAGAGTCAGCGTCGTCCCTGCCCTGACGCACCACGTACCGCCGTGTTCCACACACACCGCGGCGACGCCGTCTTGCCGGACAGCGTCGCCGCTCAGGGTCACCGGGCGTTGTCGCGCCCGATCGACCGACGACCGATCCGTCACCCAGGGAATCCCGTCTCCGAGGAAGGACGATCAGTGTTCAAACCTATCACCGGGGCCGCGGCCGCCACGGCTGCCGGCGTGCTGTTGCTGGCCGGCTGTACGTCATCCGGGCCCGCATCCTCACAACCCGACTCCGCCATCTCGCCGGGCGCCTCGCACAAGGACACCACCGTCACGGTCTGGACGTTCAACCACCTCCCCAACGAGGTGGCGGCGTTCAAGGCGACACTGAACCGACTGCACACCAAGTACCCGTGGCTGACCGTGAAGTTCGTGCCCAACAAGGATGACGCCGCCTACGCGAAGGCGGTCGCCGCGGGCAACCCGCCCGACGTCTTCATCAGCTCCACGCCCGACAACGTGGCGAAGTTCTGCTACAACGGCACGGTCGCCGACCTCGGCCCCTACCTGACCTCGGCCAAGATCGACACTGCCAAGACCTTCCCGCCCGCGACCCTCGTCTACACCCGCTACCAGAGCAAGCAGTGCGCGCTGCCGCTGCTGACCGACGCGTTCGCGCTCTACTACAACAAGAAGATGTTCGCCGCGGCCGGCATCACCAAGCCCCCCACGACCCTCGCCGAACTGACCGCGGACGCCAAGAAGTTGACGGTCAAGAACGCGGACGGCTCCATCAAGACCTACGGCTTCGTCCCCCGCTCCGACTACGACGTCAACCGGTACCTCTTCGTCGGCGCGCACAGCGGCACCGACTTCTACGGCAAGGACGGCAAGACGACCTTCGCCTCCGACCCCAAGTGGCAGCAGATCCTCACCTGGGACCAGGAGCTCATCGACTACTACGGCAAGGCGAACGTGCAGAAGTTCGTGGGCCGTTACCAGCCGCACGCGGACGACGCGGGCAACCCGCTGCTGACCGGCGCCGCGGCGATGGAGTACGACGGTGAGTGGCACGTCGGCGAGATCGCCACCGAGAAGAAGGACTTCGACTACGGCGTGGTGCCGATGCCGGTCCTGGACGGATCCTCGGGCACCTACGGCGCGGGCGCCACGCTCGGCACCGTCGCCTACCTGTCCGCGGGCTCCAAGCACAAGCAGGAGGCGTTCTTCGCGCTCCAGCAGCTCACCACCGACACCACGTTTCTGAACACCCTCGCGGACACGGTCTACAACGTCCCGACCACGTTCGACGCGCTCAAGGCCTGGGACAAGGCCGACGACCCGCACTGGAAGCCGTTCGTCGACATCTTCCAGAACCCGCACTCGTCCTACAAGACGCTCACCCCGGCGGGCATCGAGGACATGGACACCTGGCGCGCCTTCCTCCTCGACTACGAGCAGGGCAAGGTGAAGGACGCAGCCGGCGGACTGGCCGGGGTCGGGAAGAAGATCGACGGCCTCAACTCCGACAGCGGGCAGTAGAGATGACGACCGTTCTCGCCCCCGTGGGCGACGCCCCGGGCACGGCGCACCCGCGCCGTGCCCGGGGCGGGCGGCGCCGCCCGAGCAGAGCCCGCTGGTGGGTCGTCCTCGCCTTCCTGTCCCCGTTCGTCATCGGGTTCACCGTCTTCGTGCTCTACCCGGTGCTCGCCACGCTCTACTACTCACTCACCGACTTCCAGGCCGGCTCCTACCGGCCGGTGCGGTTCGTCGGTCTGCGCAACTACCGCACCCTGTTCAGCCAGTCCGACACCTTCTGGGTGGCCGTACGCAACACGCTGTGGATGGTCGTCGTCATGGTGCCGCTGCGCACCGCCTGGGCCATGCTCGCCGCCTGGGTGATCATCCGGGTCAAGCGCGGCCGGGCCGTGTACCGCACGCTGTTCTTCCTGCCGTCGATGGTGCCGGTCGTGGCCGCCGCGCTGTCGTTCATCGTGCTGCTCAACCCCGTCGGACCGCTCAACCGGCTGCTCGCCCTCGTCGGCGTCAACGGCCCCGGATGGTTCTCGGACCCCGCCTGGTCCAAACCCAGCCTCGTCATGATGGCGCTGTGGGCCAGCGGCAACGTGATGGTCATCTTCTCCGCCGCCATGCTCGACGTACCGCGCGAACTGTACGAGGCCGCCGAACTCGACGGCGCGGGCGCGCTGCAGAAGTTCCGCAGCGTCACCCTCCCGGCGATCTCCCCGGTCATCTTCTTCGCCCTGCTCACCGGAATGATCTACACCTTCCAGTACTTCACCGAGGCGTTCGTCGCCTCCAGCTCCGCGAACGCCACGTCGTCCAGCAACGACCTGATCGGCTACCCCGCCAACTCGCTGCTGTTCTACTCCACGGAGCTGTACCGGCAGGGCTTCTCCTACTTCAAGACCGGCTACGCCTCCGCCATGGCCTGGCTGCTGTTCCTGGTCATCTTCGCGGCGACCGTGGTCTTCATCCGCGCCTCGCGCCGCTTCGTGCACCACGCGGGCGGTGGCCGATGAGCACCCTCGACCTGACGAAACGTCAACCTCGTAGCGGACGGCGCCTGTTGTACCTGCTCGCGGAGCACGCGCCGGCTGTCGCGATCGCGCTGTGCTTCGTGCTGCCGCTGACCATCGGCGTGCTCACCGCGTTCATGACCCAGCACCAGGCCGGCACCGGCTCGCTGTGGCCCTCCCCCTGGGAGTTCGGCAACTTCCGCAAGGTCTTCTCGGCCATGCCGTTCGGCCGCGACCTGCTCAACACCATGCTGTACGCCGGACTGTCCACGGTGGGCGTCGTCGTCTCCTCGGTACCCGTGGCCTACGCGCTGGCCCGGCTGCGATGGCGCGGCCGGGACGGCGTCTTCCTGGTGGTCCTCGCCGCGATGATGATCCCGGCGCAGGTCACCAGCCTTCCCCTGTACGTCATGTACGCGCACGTCGGCTGGGTGGGCACGCTCAAACCGCTCATCGTCCCGTCCTTCTTCGGCGACGCCTTCAGCATCTTCCTGCTGCGCCAGTTCTTCCTGACCATCCCCGACGAGTTCACCGAGGCGGCCCGGGTCGACGGCGCGGGGGAACTGCGCATCCTGTGGCGGGTCCTGATCCCCATGGCCAAGCCCGCCATCGCCGCCGTAGGGCTCTTCGCGTTCCTGTACGCGTGGAACGACTTCTACAACCCGCTGCTCTACACGGGCAACAGCGACACCGGCCAGACCCTCGCGGTGGCCCTCAGCCAGCTCGCGAAGAACGGGCACCAGAACGCCTACGAGCTGCAGATGGCGGCCTCGCTGATGTTCCTGCTGCCCGTCCTGGTGCTGTTCTTCCTGGCCCAGAAGGTCTTCGTCGAGGGCATCGCCCTGACCGGCGTCAAGGGCTGACTCCCCGCGCCCGGAGCGGCTACCCCACAACGTCATGGGAGCACCAGTGAAGATCACCGTTGTCGGCGGTGGCAGTACCTACACACCCGAACTGATCGAGGGTTTCGCCCGGCGTGCCGGTGTGCTGCCCGTCGACGAACTCGTCCTGCACGACATCGACGCCGAACGGCTGGCCGTGATCGGCGGCCTGTCCCGCCGTATCCTCGCCCGGCACGGCTTCCCCGGCCGTCTGACCACCACGAACGATCTCGCCCAGGCGGTCGACGGAGCGGCCGCGGTGCTCGTCCAGCTCCGCGTGGGCGGGCAGGCGGCCCGCCTGGTCGACGAGACCCTGCCCAACCGGTTCGGCCTGCTCGGGCAGGAGACCACCGGCCCCGGCGGCTTCGCGAAGGCCCTGCGCACGGTGCCGGTGGTGCTCGACATCGCCGCCGAAGTACGCCGCCGCGCCCGGCCCGGCGCCTGGATCGTCGACTTCACCAACCCGGTCGGCATCGTCACCCGCGCCCTGCTGGACGCCGGGCACCGCGCCGTCGGCCTGTGCAATGTGGCGATCAAGTTCCAGCGGGAGCTGGCCGATCGTCTCGGAACCGAAGCCGACCGGGTACGGCTGGGCCACGCCGGCCTCAACCACCTGTCCTGGATCCGCTCGGTCACCGTGGACGGCGTGGAGCGCCTGCCGGAACTGCTGAGCGGCGACACGCTCGACGAACTCGCCGCGCAGACCCGCGTCCCCGCCGGGGCACTGCGCGACCTCGGTGCCATCCCCTCGTACTACCTCCACTACTTCTACTGCACGGACGACGAGGTCCGGGCCCAGCAGAGAGGAATGCACCGCGCCACCCAAGTCCTCTCCATCGAAAGGGAGTTGCTGACCCTCTACGCGGACCCCCACCTGGACCGCAAACCCGACCTGCTGGAGCAGCGGGGCGGGGCCTACTACAGCGAAGCCGCGGCCGCCCTGGTCACCAGCCTGCTCACCGGCGACGGCGCCCACCACTACGTGAACGTGCGCAACGACTCAGTCCTGCCCGGCCTGCCGGACGAAGCAGTGGTCGAAGTGCCCGCCCACGTCGACACCGCCGGGCCGCACCCGGTCCCCGTGCCGCCCCTGCCGCCCGAGATGCTCGGACTCGTCCAGGCGGTCACCGCGTACGAGACCCTCACCGTCCAGGCCGCCATGACCGGCGACCGGACGGTGGCCCGGCGCGCCCTGATCGCCAACCCGCTGGTACGCGAATGGGCGCGGGCGGACACGCTGCTCGACGCGCTGCTGGAGGCCAACCGGCCCCATCTGCCCCGGTTCTTCGCGAGCGAGGCCGCCGATGCCTGACCTCGTGGTGGGCGTCGACGGGGGCAACTCCAAGACCGACCTCGTCCTCGCGGACACCGAGGGACGGCTGCTGTCCTGGGTGCGGGGCCCGGGCACCCGCCCGCACACCGAGGGAATGCAGACCACCACCGAACGGCTCGCCCACCTGGTGCGCCACGCCCTGACGGAGGCCGGCCTCCCCGACACCACCCCGGTCTCCGCCGGCGCGTACTTCCTCGCCAATGTCGACCGCCGGGCCCAGGAACGCCTGGCACTACGGCAGTTGACCCGACTGGGCGTGGCCCGGAGCACTGTCGTGCGCAACGACACCCTCGCGGTGCTGCTTGCCGGAGCACCGGACGGCTGGGGAGTGGCGGTGGTGTCCGGCGCCGGCATCAACGCGGCCGCGGTCCATCCGGGGGGCCGCTCGGCCCGCTTCCTCTCCCTCGGCGACATCACCGGGGACTGGGGCGGCGGGCTCGCCGTGGCCCGGGCGGGCCTGGGGGCCGCCGTACGCGCGGGCGACGGCCGCGGACCGGCGACCCGGCTACGGCAGAACCTGCCGGGTCACTTCGGCCTGGACAGCGTCGAGTTGGTCGCACTGGCCGTCAGCGACGGCGACATACCGGTGACCGCCCTGCACGGCCTGGCACCCTTGGTCTTCGCGACCGCCGCCGACGGCGACGCCGTGGCCCGGGGCATCGTGGAACGCCTCGGCGACGAGATCGCCGTCATGGTGACCGCCTTGCTGCGCCGACTGCGCCTCCTGCGCACCCAGACACCGGTGGTCCTCGGCGGCGGCACCCTGCAGAACGACCAGGTCCTGCTGCGGGACCACATCAGCGCCCGCCTGGCCACCGAGGCACCGATGGCCCGACCCCGGGTGCTCGATGTCCCTCCGGTCGCGGGCGCCCTGAGGGAAGCCCTCTCGACCGTGGGCGCCCCGGCCGCCGTACAGCACCGCCTTCGCGCGGCCGTCGCCGACCGGAAGCCGCCGCCGCTGCTCGCGGCGGACGCCGAGGACTGGCCGCCGGTGGGACCCGGAGAGCCCGCGCCGTAGCGAAAAGCGTCCGTCTGGCCCGTACGAGGACCCGCCCCAGAGCCCTCGTACGGGGCGCCGCCGACCGCGAAGGCCGGTGTACCTACCGCACGAGTTCCCAGTCCTGTGAGCCGTCCGTGGCGGCGCTCTGCAAGGTCAGCGGTGCTCCGGCGGACGCGCCGGTCAGGTACAGGCTGGTGTTCTTGACCGACTGCAGTTGGTAGAACCCGTCGCTGGTCCTGACCAGGTTCCAGCTGCCGGTGGCGCTGTTGTCGACCCACTGTCCGATGCGTTGGCCGGCCGTCGCGTTCCCCGTCCAGATGGCCGCCGCGCGGCCGCCAGACTTGTTCAGCAGGGTCGTGCCGCCGTTCGGCTCGGTCACCACGTGCCAGTACTGGGTGTCCGGGTTCGCCGCCGAGCCGGGCTCCTCCAGGCGGACGTCGGGAACGTCTCCGTTGCCGATGTTCGCGTCGTTGGTCCTGTTCCCGGTGCCGATCACCTGGTCGGTCCTGCGGTTGACCAACTGGTAGTAGGCGCCGTCCGAGTGGCCGAGGTCGACCTCGGCGTGCGCGATGGTCGACGTGCCCTGGTTGTTGAGGATCGCGACGCGGCCGGTGCCCTCGACGTACTGCAGGTCGCGGCTGTAACCGGCGGGCGAGGTCGTCTGGTACTCCTTCCATGTGCCGTCGCCGCGTCCGCTGTCGTTGACCCAGACGTTGCCGCTGCCCGCCGCGTTGTACACCAGGCGCCCACCGGGAAGCCTGACGAGGACCGGACTGCCGCCCGTCGCGAGGGCGTGGGAACCGGCGTCGAGCGGCAGCGAGGTGACGCCCGTGCCGGTCGCGGAGCCGGCGTAGAACTTCAACGGGTCTTTCGCGAGCAGGTACTTGGTGTTGACTCCGCCGCCCCAGTACTCGAAGGTCAGGAGCCACTTGCCGTCCGTGGTCCGTACCACGTTCGTCATACCCGGGCGGCCGCCGCCGATCTCCGCCTTGCCGCCTCCCATGTCCTGGGTCAGTCCGGCGACGTCGACGACGGGCGCGCTCCACTGGGCGCCGCGGCCGTCCCAGGTCCGGTGGGCGAGGATCTGGCCCTGGGAGTCGGCGGCGGTGTCGTTGGCGGGGTCCGGCGTGGGGACGCCGGTGGTCGCGTTGAAGCCGGTGTAGTCGTTCTCGTCGGAGTAGTAGCAGACGAGTCGGCCCTTGTAGACCATCAGGTACGGCTCCCAGACCGGGTCCACCTGCTTGTCGGTGTTCGCGGCGGCGATGTTCTGGCCGGTCGCGCCCGCGCTGCCACCCTGCCAGCCGCCCGTCGTGACGACGTTGACGACCTTCCACGTCGCGCCTTCGTCGGTGCTGGAGTACAGGGCGATCGCCAGGTCCTTGCGGTCGCCGTCGTTGGACGGCGTCCAGTTCGGGTCGGCCGCCTTGTGCTCCTTGTAGTAGTAGTCGTCGCCCGACACCACACTCGCCAGGAGCAGCGTGCCCTGCTTCAGGTTCCCGACGTCCTGCGGAAGCGTGTACAGGTACGGGTTGGTCCAGTTGCTCGTGTACTTCGCGTACTGCGGATCGCTGGACAGGTACGCGGGAGCCTTGACCTCCGACAGCGGCTGCCACGACGTTCCGTGGTCGTCGCTCTTGTAGACCGGGAGGGTCTGCCGGTCGGCGCTGCCCGTCGCCGACACCACCGTGGACTTCTCGAAGGACGCGACCAGACGTCCGCTCGGCAACTGCGCCGACTTCGGGTAGATCGCGCAGTTGCCCCGCCCCTTCAGGCAGGGTTCGCTTCCGAGCTGGAAGAGGATCCCCCCGGTCGGGTTGTACGCGTGCGCGCTCGCCATGGGTATCGCCAGCATCGCCGAAGCCGCGACGAAGGTTCCCAGCGCTTTCCCTGCTCTTCTTCTGTGCACAGCTGCTCCTCGGGGGATGGGCACGGTGGTACGGGGTCGGATCAGGCGACGAACACGCGGACGTCCCAGGGGCCGAGGTCCAGCGCCGTGCCCGCGGGGAGGGACGTGCCGGTCAGGGCGTCGGAGAGGTCCATCGGGGCGGGGACGCTCGCGGGCTCCCAGCTCCAGTTGTGCACGATGTGGACGCGGCGCCCGTCGGGGGCGGTGCCGGTCGTCGCGGTGACGGGTTCGGGGAGGTCCTGCCACGCGCTGCGGGCGGCCGGTGCCATCCAGACGGCCAGTGCCCGGGCGAGGTCGCGGCCGGGGACGGTGCCGACGGTGGTGACGCGGCCCGCGCCGTGGCGGCGGGTGGTGACCGCGGGCCAGCGGCCGAAGTGGGGGTGGCCGTAGGTGGCGAGTACCTCGGCGTCGGTGACGGTCAGACCGTCCGCCCAGCTGGTCCCCGTCGCGCCCTCGGGCAGGTCGAGCGGCCCACCGGACACCGACCGTACGGGGAGCGCGTGCGCGAGGTTGCTGAACTCGTCGTAGTGGACACCCGCGGCTTCCACCAGTCGCCCGGGGGCCGGTTCGTGGCGGGCCCGGGCCTCGTGGTCGGCGTAGCCGGTGCGCGGACCGAGGACCAGATGGCCACCCGCTGCCGCGTACGCCGCCAGCCAGTCGAGCGTCGAGTCGGCGGCGATGTACAACGCCGGGACGACGAGGACGGGGTGGCGGCCGGCCGCCTCCTGAGGCGTCAGTCCGTCCCGTTCCCCGGTCGGGTCGTGCAGCTGGCGGGCGTGGACGATGCGGACCTGACGGCCGGCGTCGAAGGCGCCGCGGTAGAGCGGGTCGAAGATGCGGTGGTAGGCCTCGGGGTCCGGTTCGCCTTCGGGGGTCGCGAGCGGCGGGTACTTCTGCATGAGCCACTTGCTGGGCGTCGAGTACACCATCGTGATGTCGGCGTCCGGTTCGAGTCCCGCGACGAGTTCCCCTGCCGCCTCGAACTCGCCGCCCAGCCGGGCGAGTTCGGCGTAGGTGCGGCCGGGCTGGCCGGTGTGGGGCAGGATGCCGCCCCAGTAGGTCTCCGCGCCGAAGTGCAGCGTGTGCCAGTGCCAGTACTCGATCATGCGGGCCCCGCGCGCGACCAGCGCCCAGGCCGCCTGCCGCCACTGGCCGTCGTAGGCGGGGCGGTTGTCCCACGGCATGCCGATCGAGCCGGCGTTGGTCTCGGTGACGAGGAAGGGCTCCTGGCGGGAGGAGAACATCCAGTCGGCGCTCTGGTACAGGGCCCAGACGCCGGTGGTCTGCCAGCTCTGCCGGTGGTCGTCGGGCGTGGGGTCGGGCAGCAGCAGATCGTCCTGCATGCCGTAGTACGGGTTGCCGGAGGCGATGTCGAGGCGGTCGGTCAGCTCGTCGTCCTCCACTCCGGGGCGCTTGTAGGAGATGCAGGTGGTGACGAAGTGTTCGGGTCGGGCGTACTCGCGGACGAGGTCGGCCTGCCAGCCGATGAACTCGGTGACCTGGCGGGCCTGGAACTCCCGCCAGGCGACGTCGTACTGCGGCTGGGCGTTGCCGTCCGGGGTCCACAGGTCGGCCCACGTCGACAGCCGGTGCGACCAGTAGACCAGGCCCCACTCACGGTTGAGGGTCTCGACGTCGCCGTACCGGTCGCGCAGGTGGTCCACGAAGCGCTGGAAGACGCCGTGGTTGTGGAAGAGTTCCAGGCCGGGTTCGTTGTCGACCTGGAAGCCGATGACCGCGGGGTGACCGGCGTACCGGCCGACGATCTTGCGGATGATCCGCTCGGCGTGGAACCGGAACGCGGGGTGGGTGAAGTCCACTTCCTGCCGGGCGCCCCAGCCGATGCGCTCGCCGGTCGCCCGCTCGCCGGTGATCTCCGGGTACTGGCGGGCCAGCCACGGCGGCACGGCGTACGTCGGGGTGCCGAGGACGACGGAGATGCCGCGTTCGTGGGCGCCGTCGAGGACGGGCTGGAGCCAGTCGAGGTCGAAGCGCCCGTTGTCGGGCTCCCAGGTGGACCAGACGGACTCGCCGACCCTGATGACGGTGACATGCGCGTCGGCCATGAGGTCGAGGTCGGTCTTGAGGCGCTCGTCGGGGCGTTCGGAGCCGTAGGAGGGCCGGTACTCGTGGTAGTACGCGGCGCCGAAGAGGACGCGGGCAGGCAGTGCCGCCATGAAGGAAACCTCCGAAGGAATCGGGGAGTGGGGGGGAGGGCGCGGACCCTACTGTTTGACGCCGCCGGCGGCCAGGCCGCTCTGCCAGTACCGCTGGAGCAGCAGGAAGGCCACGACGAGGGGCAGGATCGAGATCAGGGATCCGGTCACCACGAGCGCGAGCATGTCGCTGCTGGAGCCCGCCCCGCCGTTCTGGGCCTGGGCGGCCCAGGAGGAGAGCCCGACCGTGATCGGGTACAGGTCAGGGTCGTTCAGCATGATCAGCGGCAGGAAGTAGTTGTTCCAGGTCGCGACCAGCGTGAACAGCAGGACGGTCACCAGACCCGGCGCGAGCAGACGCAGGGCGATCGTGAAGAAGATACGGGCTTCGCCGGCGCCGTCGATGCGGGCGGCCTCCAGGATGCTGTCGGGAACGGCGTCCTGTGCGTAGACCCGCATGAGGTAGAGGCCGAACGGGTTGACCAGGGAGGGCAGGATGATCGCCCAGGGAGTGTTGACCAGGCCCGCCTCGGCGAACAGCAGGTACGTCGGGATCGCGAGGGCGGTGGTCGGGACCATGACGGCCCCGAGGACCAGGTTGAAGCCGAACCGGTCGCCGCGGAAGCGGAACTTGGCGAAGCCGTATCCGGCCGCCGCGGCGAGCAGGGCGGCACCTACGGAGCTCAGCACGGCGTACATCACCGTGTTGAGCAGCCAGCGTACGAAGACCCCGTCGTCCTGGGTGAAGGTCTCCTGGACGTTCGCCCACAGTCGCGGGGTGTGCGAGAACCACAGGCCGAAGCTGTTGAACAGGTCCTGGGTGCTCTTGGTCGAGGCGATCAGCAGCCAGCACAGGGGGAGGAGGAAGTAGGCCAGGGCCGCCAGCATGGCGATGGTCAGCGGGGTGCTGCGGCGTGCACGGGAACGGCGGCGCCGAGCGACGGGGACCGGGTCCGCCACCGGGGCGGCGCCGACCGCGGGGGTCGTCAGTGTCACGGGGTCCTCCTGCGGTTCGCGGTGAGCAGGATGGCGTAGGAGGCGATCACGATGACGAGGCCCAGGAGGAAGGACACCGTGGCCGCGTAGTTGACCTGCTGTCCGGTGAAGGCGAGGGAGTAGGCGTAGAGGTTGGCGGTGTAGGAGCTGCTGATGACGTCCGGGGCGACCTTCATCAGCAGGTTCGGTTCGTTGAACAGCTGGAAACTGCCGATGACGGAGAACAGCAGGGTGAGCATCAGGGCCGGCTTGAGCGCCGGGAGTTTCACGGACCAGGCGATCCGCCAGGCGCCGGCGCCGTCCATCGCGGCCGCCTCGTACAGCTCCTGCGGGACGGTGCGCAGGGCGGCGTACAGGATGATCATGTTGTAGCCGACGAACTCCCAGGTCACGATGTTCGCCAGACTGCCCAGCATCCAGCCCTCGCTGAGAAAACCGGGGGCAGGCAGGTCCAGTTTCCGGCTCAGCTGCGCGAACGGGCCGAAGTCCGGGCCGTACAGATAGCCCCACATGAGCGCGGCGACCACGCTCGGCACCGCGTACGGCACGAAGATGCCGAGCCGGATCACCCGGGCCAGCCGCAGCAGACCACTGTCGAGCGCGAGGGCGAACAGCAGTGCCAGCAGCAGCATCACCGGAACCTGGATCACGAAGAACAGCGCGACCCGTCCCACGCCGTGGATGAGCAGCGGGTCCCGGACGGCCTTCAGGTAGTTGTCCAGCCCGACGAACGCGGTGCCGCCGATGAGGCGTTCCTGGAACAGGCTGAGGTAGGCGGCGTAGCCGAGCGGGGCGAGGAAGAGCAGGACGAAGAGCACCATGAACGGTGCGACGAACAGCGGCCCTGCCGCCCGGCGCCTCCCCTTGGCGGAGGCGGCGGCGGTGGTGACGGCGGTGGTGACGGCCATCTCAGCGCCCCTTGACGGTGAAGCCCTGGGCCTTGGCATAGGTGGTGAGCCGCGACTGCCATGTGCCGAGTGCGCGGACGGTGTCGGTCTTGTCGGCGAGGGACTTGCCGACCGTCTCGGTCCAGTCGGTCGCCGCCTGGTCGAGGAACGGCGGCCACTGGAAGGAGGAGTTGACCGTGGAACCGATGTCCGCGAAGACCTGGTTGACCTTCTGGCCGCCGTAGAACGAGGGCTTGTCTCCGACGAACTCGGCGTCCGTGAGAAGCGCCTTCGTCGCCGGGAAGAAGAACTGTTCGGTGGCGAACATCTTCGCGCTGGCCGGGTCGCTGTTGAGGAACTGCGCGAACACCGCCGCCGCGACCGGGTTCTTGGTGGAGCGGATGACGGCGGTGGTCGAGCCGCCCCAGTTGCCGGAGCTGGGCTTGGCCGCGTCCCACTGCGGCAGCGGGGCCGCCCGCCACTTGCCGGCGGTGGCCTTGGCGGATCCGGAGAGGAAGACCGGCCCCCAGGCCGCGGTGATCCAGGTGGCGTACTTGCCCTTGTTGAGCGCCGCGTACCAGGAGTCGGTGAAGTCCGGCTCGACGCCGATGACGCCCTCCTTGGCGAGTCCGCCCCAGTACTCGCCGAGCTTCCTGGAGACAGCGTCGTCCACGCTGATGGCGATGTCGCTCTTGCCGGAGGTCACATACGGCTTGGCGCCGGCCTGCCACAGCAGGCCGTGCCAGGCGGCGACCTGGTTGGCCGCGAGGTTGGTCAGGTAGACGTCGGGGTCGGCCTTGTGGAGCTTGCGCGCCGCGGCGGCGAACTCGTCCCAGGTCCCCGGGACATCGATGCCGTGCTTGTCGAAGATGTCCTGCCGGTACAGCATGCCCATCGGGCCGGTGTCCTGCGGGATCGCCCAGACCTCGCCGCCGCTGCCGCTGACCTGCCCCCAGGTCCAGTCGACGAACTGCCCCTTGAGCGCGGAGGCACCGTAGGGGCGCAGGTCCAGCAGGCTGTCGGTGATGGTGAACGTCGGAATCGCCTGGTACTCCATCTGCACCATGTCCGGGGCGCCACTGCCCGCCTTCAGAGCCGTACGCAGCTTGGTGTACTGCGGGGTGCCCTGGCCGGCGTTGACGACCTTGACCTTGACGGCCGGGTACTTCTTCTCGAAGAGCGCGACCTCTTTCGCGATGTTCGGGACCCAGGTCCAGAAGGTCAGCTCGGTCGGAGTCTTCATCGCTTTGTCGATCTCGGCCCGGCTGACCGGCTTGGCGGCGGCGGAGGAGCCGCCGGAGTCATTGCCGCCGCAGGCGGTGAGGGCGGCGCCGAGCGACAGGGCGCCCGTCGTGGTGAGGAAGAGCCGACGGTTCATGGAGGAGGAGCGTGCGAAGGATCCGGATGTGGGCATGGTGAACTCCCGCCGATGGCGAAGGGGACCGCACGCCGGGGAAGGGCGTGCGGAAAGGGGATGAAGGTGGAAAAGCGCGCGTGGGCGTGACGGGATGGACGTCGAAGCCGACGGTTCGAAAAGCGCGCGGGTTGCTTACCGGCGTGCGGCGCACAGGTGTGTGCGGGACGGGCCGAAGAGCACTGCTGCCGTGCGGCTCGAGAGCCACAGGGTGGAGAGGAGTGCGCGCGTCGTCCGGGCCGCGGGGTCGTCCGCGGCGGCGGGGACACGGTCGGAAGGACGGGGCTGAACAAGAAACCGGTACGGCGGCTCGCCCCTGGGATCACACGCCGGGCAGGGGCTCTGCGGCCCGGGCCGCTCGGCGCTGTTCAGGGGGCGGTGGACGGCCCTCCCTTCGACAGCGGGGGACTGGACGCCTCCCCGGGGGGCCGGGAAGCGTTGTGCAGTCGCCGTCTGGGGGGTCTCCCGGGCGGCGGGGGCTGGGTCGAGGCGCGGACGATGAGATCGACCGGGGGGTCGTTCGCCGGCAGAGCCTCCGCCTCAGGGTTCTCGATGGCGTGCACCAGGCGCTTGAGCCCCTCCTGCGCCACCGTGTCGAACGGCTGCCGCACCGTGGTCAGCGGAGGAGTCACATAGGCGGCGACCGGAATGTCGTCGAAGCCGACGACGCTGACGTCCTCCGGCACGCGCCGGCCGGCTTCCGTCAGGGCACGGATCAAGCCGATGGCCATGTCGTCGTTCGCGGTGAACACCGCTGTCACGTCGGGGTCGGCGGCCAGTTCCTGGCCCGCCGAGTAGCCGGAGGCGGCCGACCAGTCGCCCTCGAAGACCGGCGGAGCGTCCCTGCCGTGGGCTGCCAGCGTCGCCCGCCATCCTTCACGTCGGTCCTTGGCGGCGTACCACCGCTGGGGACCGGCGAGGTGATGCACGGTCGGATGGCCCAGATCCAGCAGATGCTCGACGGCCGCCCGGGCCATCAGGTCGGCGCCGCCTCCCGCGGCCAGCACCGTGGAGGCGGTGAAGGGCGGCGGTGCGCCGAGGACCAGGACCGGCACGCTGATGCGGACGGAGAGGTCTCCCGCACCGGCTTCCTCCTCGATCGGCTCGGAGATGACGATCCCGTCCACGCCCTGGTCGAGGAGCGAGTCGACGGCGCCTGCGAGCCCTGAGGGGTCGCCTTCCATCGTGTTGACCACGCGGAGCGCGTAGCCCGTGTCCCGGACGACCCGCTCCACACCCATGAGCAGTGAGGCGGGGCCGTACAGAGCCGTGCCCAGCGTCACCACACCGATCGAGCGGGTCCGTCCGGAAGCCAGCGCCCGGGCGGCGTTGTTGAGGCGGTAGCCGAGCTGCCCGGCGGCTTCGAGGACGCGTCGGCGCACCTCGGCGGAGACATACGGCTCGTCGTTGAAGACCCTCGACACCGTCTTCTGCGAGACCCCGGCCGCCCGGGCCACGTCCACGCTGCGCGGCGCCCCGGGACTGCCGTCCCGTCCTGTCCCTCGCGTCATGACGTCTCCCGGTGGCCGAACGATCGAGCCCAATACTGCCAGACGCCGTGTGTCTGACTGCGCTGTCATGTCTACGTAGTCATGTCTACGCAGTCATATGGCGCCCGTCAAGAGCTCGGAACGTATCCGCAATGTTCCGTCCGAGGTTGTGGATCAGTCCGGCTTCGGGATCGTCATCCACCGCCACTGGGTGAACTGCTCCAGACTGGCGGTGCCGCCGATCCGTGATCCGTTGCCGGAGACGCCCATGCCGCCGAAGGGCGCGTTGGCGGCGTCCTTGGCGGAGACGTCGTTGATGTGGACCATGCCGGTGCGCAGTCGTTCGGCGACGGCGGCGGCTTTCGGTACGGAGCCGGAGTGCACCGCGGCGGTCAGACCGTACGCGGTGTCGTTGGCCATCTCGATGGCCTCCGCCTCGCTGCGGAAGGGGACGACCGGGGCGACCGGACCGAAGATCTCCTCGGTGTAGGCAGGCATGTCACGCTCGACACGGTCCAGGACGGTGGGCGGGTAGAAGAGCCCGTCGCGTCGGCCGCCGGTGCGCAGCCGTGCCCCGGCAGCCACGCTCTCGTCGACGATGTGCTGGACGCGCAGGGCCTGCCGCCCGCTGATGACCGGACCCATCGTGACGTGCTCGGTGCGCGGATCACCGATCCGCATGGCTCTCGCCTGGCCGACCAGCGCGTCGGTGTACGCGTCGATCAGACCGATGTGGACGAGGTGGCGACCGGCGGCGACGCAGGCCTGGCCCTGGTAGCCGAAGGTGCTGGCGGCTCCGGCTGCCGCGGCCGCCTCGATGTCCGCGTCGTCGAGCACGATGATCGAGTTCTTGCCGCCGAGTTCCAGGCAGACCCGCTTGAGGCCTTCTCCGGCCGCGCGGGCCACCGCCCGTCCGGCCTCCGTCGAGCCGGTGAACGAGACGAGGTCGACATGCGGATCGGTCGCGACCGCCCGCCCGGTCTCGGCGTCTCCCGGCAGGACATGCAGCACGCCCTCCGGCAGTCCGGCCTCCTCGAAGAGCCGCGCGACGAGGACGCCCCCGGACACCGGTGTGAGCGGGTCGGGCTTGAGCAGTACGGCGTTGCCCAGCGCGAGGGCCGGAGCGAGCGCACGCATCGCGAAGAGCAGCGGCGCGTTCCACGGGTTGATGACACCCACGACCCCCAGCGGTACCCGCCAGGCCAGACTGGTCGCGCCGGGGGCCTGCGGAGCGAGTACCTCACCCGGGGGCAGCGACGCGAGCCCCACGCCGTGAGCAATCTGGCCGAGGGCGGCGGCGATCTCGTAGTCACCCTTGGCCGGGACGCCCGCCGATTCACGGACGATCCAGTCGCGGACCGTCCCGCTGTGCTCCCGCAGAGCCGAGGAGGCACGCAGCAGCACCTCGATCCGTTCGCCGGGGGCCGCCGCGGCCCAACCCCCGGCCGCGCGGGCCGCCCTCGCGCCGGCTCGCGCCACGTCAGCGGGGGCCGCCACACCGACTTCGGCCAGCGGATGGCCTGTGGCCGGTTCGATGACCTGGCGGGTGCCGCCCTCGGAGGCGCACCAGCCCCCGCTGTAGATCTTCCCGGTCCACTCGGCGGGGGCCGGCCAGGTCCCCTCGCCGTTGACGTCCGTGGTCATGGTCCCGCCCTCCGGGCAGTCGGCGCACCTACACACCATGAGTGCCGATTCATGGTGATCTGCCACTCTTATTGTCTAGTGTCGTAATGAATGAGGGCGGCGCACCTCGGGCCCCTGCCGTTCAGGGGCAGAAGGCCCCAGGTGGGAGCGAGGCGAGATGACGTCATGACCGGATCCGCTTCCGGGGACGACCGCCCGCGCGCCGGGGCGCAGGGGACGGTCGACGAGGCGGCCACGGCGCGAGTCCGGGTGGACGGGCACGGCGTGGTGACCGCGTGGAACGAAGGGGCGCGGCGACTGCTCGGCCATCGTGCCTCCGAGGTCGTCGGCCGGAACGTGACCGTGCTGCTCCCGAACGCGGCTCCCGGAGAGATGCCGGATTCCCTCGGTGATCTGCGGAGGTGGAGCGGGACGGTGACGCTGCTGCACCGGGACGGCCGCCGGCTCCCCGTCAGTCTGCTGGCCCACCGCGGACTGGACGACGGGGGCGGGTGGCTGCTGGTGTCGGCGGTGACCCGCCCGGCGCGCGGACTGGAGGATGACGGGTTCGTGCAGCGGAGTTTCACGCATTCCCCCTGCACGATGGCCCTGTACGACACCGGACTGCGGCTGCGCCGGGCGAACGGGGACATGGAGCGTGCCATGGGCCTGTCCGAGGAGGCGATGCGCGGACTGCGGGTGACGGAGATCGTCGTCGATCCTGAGAGCGAGCGGACCGAGGCGGGGATGCGGCGCGTACTCGAGACGGGCCGGCCGCAGGAACTCGGAGCCGCGCTGCAACTCGAGGGCCATGAGCGTCAGAGCGTGTGGTCGGTGTCCCTCGCTCCCGTGTGGGACACCGACCGGCGGCTGGAGGGTGTCCTGCTGTCGGCCCACGACGCGACCGAGCAGCATTTGGCACGGCAGCGGCTGGTGCTGCTCAACGACGCCAGCGTGCTCATCGGCAGCACCCTGGACCTGGCGCGTACGGCCCAGGAACTCGCCGACGTCGCCGTGCCGCGGTTCGCGGACTTCGTCACCGTGGATCTCCTGCCGGCCATCGAGGGAGGAGAGGACCCGCCCCACGGCGCTCCGCGCGGACCCGTCAGGCTGCGCCGGGTCGCCTTCCAGTCGGTCCTGGAGGGCTGCCCCGAAGCCGTGGTACGACGCGGCACGGTGGCCGCGTACCCAGCCGGTTCGACCGCGGCCCGGTGCCTGGCCTCAGGGCGGCCGATCATCGAGCACGTGACCCCCGCTGCCTTGGCGGAGGTGGAACGGCAGACCCCGCAGCGCGCCGAACGTATGCGGAGATTCGGCTTCCATTCGGTGCTCGCGGTGCCCATGCGCGCCCGTGGCCTCACCCTGGGCGTGGCCACGTTCTCCCGCCACCGGCAGCCCAAGGTCTTCGAGCAGGACGATCTGCTGCTGGGCGAGGAGATCACCGCCCGCGCCGCCGTGTGCATCGACAACGCCCGCCGCTACACCCGCGAACGCGCCATCTCCCTCGCCCTGCAGAGCAGCCTGCTGCCGCAGCAACTCCCCGAGCAGGCAGCCCTGGACGTCGCCTCCCGCTACCTGCCGGCCAACACCCGGGCCGGCGTCGGCGGCGACTGGTTCGACGTCATTCCGCTGTCCGGCGCCAGGGTCGCCCTGGTCGTCGGCGACGTCGTGGGCCACGGCATCCAGGCCTCCGCCACCATGGGGCGGCTGCGCACCGCCGTACGCACACTCGCCGACATCGACCTTCCCCCCGACGAACTGCTCATCCACCTCGACGACCTGGTCAACCGCCCCGCAGGCGCGGCCGACGGCACCACCGCGACCACCGGTGACATCGGAGCCACCTGTCTGTACGCCGTCTACGATCCGGTCTCGCGTCACTGCACCGTCGCCCGCGCGGGCCACCCCGTGCCCGCCCTGGTGACGCCGGACGGCACGGTCGAGTTCCTGGATGTTCCGGCCGGCCCTCCGCTCGGTCTCGGCGGCCTGCCCTTCGAGTCGACCGAGCTGACACTGGCGGAGGGCAGCCTGCTCGTCCTCTACACGGACGGGCTCGTGGAGGTCCGCGGCCACGACGTCGACGACGGGACCGACACCCTGCGCGAGGCGCTCGGGCGACCGACCGGTGACCTGGAGGCGACCTGCGACGCCCTGCTGCGGACCATGCTCACGGACCACCCTTCCGACGACGTGGCCCTGCTGGTGGCCCGCACCCGTGCCCTCGACGCCTCCCACGTCGCCACCTGGCAGATACCGCCCGACCCCGCGATGGTCGCGTCGGCCCGCAAGAACGCCGGCCGGCAGCTGGTCGACTGGGGCCTGGAGGAGGCCGTGTTCGTCACCGAGCTGGTCGTCAGCGAACTGGTCACCAACGCCATCCGCTACGCCGAGCCGCCCATCGAACTCAGGCTGATCCACGACCGCACACTCATCTGCGAAGTCTCCGACGGCAGCACCACGGCCCCCCATCTGCGCCGGGCCCGCACCTTCGACGAGGGAGGCCGGGGACTGCTGCTCGTCGCCCAGCTCAGTCAGGGCTGGGGGACCCGCCAGACGACCGACGGAAAGATCATCTGGGCGGAACAGGCTCTCTCCGCGGAGCCAGGTGAATGGTAATTCACCGATGATTGGAAAAGGGTGGTGAATAGTCATTCATCGACTAAGATGAATGACTATTCACTCCACCACTGTCCACTGCTCGGAGAACGCCCATGCCGGATCCGCTGTCGGCCGATCCTGCCGCAGCCGTCGCCTCCGCCTCCGCGTCCCGAAACGGGCTGCGCGCACGCCTGACGGTCCCGGTCCTCGCATTCGGCGGAATCCTGATGGCGGTGATGCAGACCGCCGTCGTACCGCTGCTGCCCGACCTGCCGCGCCTGACCGGCTCCTCCGCGGGCGCCGTGTCGTGGACCGTCACCGCGACACTCCTCTCGGGCGCGGTGCTGACCCCCGTGCTGGGCCGCGCCGGAGACATGTACGGCAAGAAGCGCGTCCTCCTCCTCGCGCTCTCTCTGATGACGACCGGCTCGGTGCTGTGCGCGCTGACCTCCGACATCCGCGTCCTCATCGCGGCGCGGGCGCTCCAGGGTGCCGCCGCGGCCCTGGTCCCCCTCTCCATCAGCATCCTCCGCGACGTCCTGCCGCCCGAGCGCACCGCCTCCGCCGTGGCCCTGATGAGCTCCACCGTCGGCATCGGCGCGGCGCTGGGCCTGCCGCTCGCGGCGCTCATCGTCCAGTACGCCGACTGGCACACCATGTTCTGGGTGTCCGGCGCCCTGGGGGCAGCGGGGCTCGCGCTCGCCTGGTGGGCGGTGGACGAGTCGGCCGTACGGCAGCCGGGGCGGTTCGACACGCTCGGCGCGCTCGGTCTGTCCACGGTGCTGGTCTGTCTGCTCCTGGCGGTGTCACAGGGCGGTGAGTGGGGCTGGACCAGCGCCCCGGTCCTCGCGCTGTTTTCGGGCTTCGCGTTCGTCCTGGCCCTGTGGTGGTGGCAGCAACTGCGGGCCGAACGCCCGCTGGTGGACCTCCGGTTGGCATCCCGGTCGCGCGTCGCACTGCCCCACCTGACCGCGTTCCTCGTGGGCTTCGCCTTCTACGGCAACTCCCTGGTGACGGCCCAACTCGTGCAGGCTCCCGCGGACACCGGGTACGGGCTGGGCCTGTCGATCGTCGGCGCGGGACTGTGCCTGCTGCCCAGTGGCGTGATCATGCTGCTCCTCTCACCGGTCTCCGCCCGCATCTCGACCGCGCGCGGTCCGCGCGTGACGCTGGTGCTCGGGGCCCTCGTCATCGCGTTCGGGTACGGCATACGGATCCTGGACAGCCATCACCTGTGGGTGATCATCCTGGGCGGAGCGATCGTGTCGGCCGGTACGGCCCTGGCCTATTCGGCCCTCCCCACGCTGATCCTGGCCGCCGTGCCCGCCGGACAGACCGGCTCCGCCAGCGGCGTCAACGTCCTGATGCGGACCATCGGCCAGGCCGTGTGCAGCGCGGCCGTGGCCGCAGTCCTGATCCACCACACCAGGCCGGTCCACGGAGCACCCCTGCCCACTCTGGACGGCTATCTGCTGGCCTTCGCCATGGCCGGTTCCGTCGCCCTGGCCGGGTGCGCGATGGCCCTCTCCATACCGGGGGACAGCGATTCCCCGAAGGCCGGCCGATGGTACCGGCGGCGCGCCGGACGGGCCGCGGACCGGGTGCTGGAGGGAGCATGAGAGCCATGAGGTCCGCGAACTCCTCCGACACCAGGCCGAACACGGCGAGCACCACGCCGAACTCCCAGAGCACTACGACCGCGGCGGCCTCGGACACCGCCCCCAGCCGTCGGGACGCCGAGGCCACCAAGGCGGCGATCCTCCGCGCGGCCCGCTACCTCCTCGCCCGCCACGCCCACGCGGACATCACGCTCAAGTCCGTGGCCGACCGTGCCGGTGTCAGCCCGCCCTTGATCATGAAGTACTTCGGCAACAAGGACGCCCTGTTCGCGCGGGTGATGTCCTTCGAGGAGGACGCGGCCGCCCTGCTGGACGCGCCACTGCCGGACCTCGGGCGCCACATGGTCCGCCACGTACTCGTCAGCCAGTCCGAACAGGGCGCCGACCCGCTGCTGCGGATCGTCTTCGCCCCGCTCCACGGGGACCAGGGCGACACCCTCCGCGCCAATTTCCGTACCCAGGTGAGCGAGCGGCTCGCGCTGCGTCTCGACGGCCCCGACGCCGGTCTGCGCGCCGAACTCGCCGTCGGCATGCTGCTCGGCCTGGGCGTGATGTACGGCATCGCACGGGGCGAAGAGGTGCGCGCGACGGCGATCGATGTCGTTGTCGGAGAGTACGCACCCGCGGTGCAGGCGTGCCTGACGAGGTGAGCGAGGAGCGGGAATCCGTTCGCCGCGCGTTGCTGAAGTGACGTGTGCCCCGGGCGATTTCGCATTCCGCGGCGCCCGCCGACTGATCTCTCCTCTGGGCCTCTGAAGTGGACTGATACCCCCTCACGAGACCATTCTGTGAAGATCGGTAACGGCATACGATGACCGCGTTCTCATTCTCCTCTGTTTGGCCACGCCTTCTGCGGTAACACGTTCGGCGAACCGAAAGCTAGGGAGGTAACGCTGCTATGGGCATTCTCGCGTGGATATTCATCGGGCTGCTCGCCGGCGCCATTGCCAAGGCGCTCATGCCGGGCAAGGACCCGGGCGGAATCATCATCACCATGCTCATCGGTATCGCCGGAGGACTGCTCGGAGGATTCCTCGGTAAGGTGATCTTCGGCGTCGACTCGATCGACGGCTTCTTCGATCTGTCCACCTGGATCGCGGCCATCGTGGGGTCGGTCATCCTCCTCGCGCTGTACCGGGTGTTCACCAACCGCGGGCACGGACACCGGCGCGGCCACGTCCACGCCTAACAGCTCCGAGCAGTCGGCGTGGCCGGAGCCCGACAACAAGTGAAGTACGCGAGCGCCCCCGCCCTCGGGTGGGGGCGCTCGCGTCTGCCGCAACGCCCAGCGCCCCAAGGACCACCGAGCGCCCCGGGGTCACCCGTTGACCCCTGTGTAGCGCCGCAGGCTCCGGTTCCACAGCACCCGCGCGCCGACGAAAGCGGCCAGGCCGGTCAGCGGCGCCGTGGCGGCCACCTCGAAGGGCACGCCGAGGCCGCTGTCATGGCCGGTCAGGACCGCCGCCGGGAAGTACGCGATGAAGGCCAGCGGCAGTACGAAGGTGAAGGCTCCACTGACCAGGCGAGGGAAGATGGCGAGGGGGTAACTCCCGAAGGTGGACAGGAGTTCCTCCGTCCACATGCTCCAGTACGAGCTGCTCGGATAGTGCAGGTGGAGGGCCGAGAGCGCGACGAACACCGCCGCCTCCATCAGCGTGCCGCCGGCCAGCCCCGCGACGAGGTAGCCGATCCGCGCCGCCGTCCAGTCCACGGACACGGTGAGGACGGCGATGGTGAACATCGACACCCCCACCACCAGGTCCCCGAGCGCGTTCGTGGGGAACACCGACAACTGCACCTGCCGGAACACGGGCAGCGGCCGCAGCAGGAACCCCTCGATCCGCCCGTTCTGCACCAGCGCCGACATGTGATGCGCCCGGCCGAAGAACAGCACGTTATTCGCGTGGCTCAGCATCCGCATGGAGGCGATGAGCAGTACCGCGTCGCTCGGCCAGCCGCTCATACCGGGAAACCGGCCCAGCAGCACGGTGGCGAACACGATGATGGAGAGCTGCCAGACCGCGCCGACCGAGACGCTCAGCATGAAGTCCGTACGGTATTCGAGCTGCGCCCGGAACGAGATCCCGATGATCCGCCCGGCGACCGACCACGCCTTGCGAAAAGACCGGAAGGACCGGAGTGGATGGACGGCCATTTCCTCACCCTCCCTGGGACACGACCCGCTGCGACGCTTTGCGCCAGAGCCAACGGCTGAGCAGGGCGAGGCCCGCCACCCAGAACGCCTGGGCCGCGAGCTGCGCCGGAGCGGCGGACAGCGAAATCCGTCCGATGTAGAGGGACAACGGAGTGTTGAGCGTCGACTGGAACGGCAGCAGCACACTCAGCGACTGGAACCACCCGGGGAAGTACCAGAGCGGCGCGTACGCCCCGGACAGCAGGTTGCGGAGGAAGTTCAGGATCTGCAACACGCCCATGTCGCGCATTGTCCAGAAGCACAACAGATCGACGATCAGCGTCAGTTGGTACAGCACGCACTGCCCGAGAAGCAGACTCACGGCGCACACCGCCCCGGCGCCGGCCGACACCGGCGGCGCGAGCACCCCGAACGCGAGGCAGCCACCGTAACCCGCCAACGCCCAGGCCAGACCGTACAGTTGGTCGCCGAGCGCGCGGTAGAGGTAGTAGCGGGCGGGCGGCAGCGGACGCAGGAACCAGAACACGATGGTGCCGAGGTAGAGGTGGATGATCACCGAGTCGCGCGCGTTGTGGCGGTCCAGCCCCCGCAACGGCACCGTGAGGACCGCCAGCACGGCGAAGGTCACGGCCTGTTCGCGGTCCAGGCCCGCGCTGCTGGTGGTGTTCGCGTACAGCGCCCGCCACAGGCAGACGACCAGCAGGATCTGCACACACAGTCGGATGAGGGTGGCCGCGACGCGGCCGGGGGCGAGTACCTCCGCGAGCGGCGTGATGCGGGCCGTCCGCCAGGCCCGCGAAGGGCGGCCGGGCCGGTGTGCGACGGGGACCGGGGTCCGCTCGTACGGCGCCGTCTCGGGGGATGTCATGAGGTACGGCGCCGTCTCACGCCGGTTCGGGGACGGTGGGGGCACCGCCCCCGCCGGGTGCGTCCGGCGCGTCCGGGTCGAGATAGGCGGCCCGCATGACGTCCTCGAAGTCGCTCTCCTCCAGGGCGAGGTCGGTGACGTCGTAGCCCTGGACGACCCGACGGAGAGCCTCGTGGGCAGGAAGCTGGGCCGCGGGATCCGGGCCGAAGGCGAGGTGGTTGCCGTCGGCCCGGACGATCCGCAGCCCCTCGGGGCAGCGGGCGTCAACCGGCCCCGTGACCGTCGCGCGCACCACCCAGGAGCCGCCGAAGCTGCGCCGGATCTGGTCCAGCGAACCGTCGTGGACGATGCGCCCGTGGTTGATCAGCACGATCCGCTCGGCGAGGTGAGCGACCTCGGTCATGTCGTGCGTGGTGAGGAGCACGGTACGGCCCCGCTCCTTCACCTGGTGCCGGAGAAACCGGCGCACCTGCTCCTTGACAACGATGTCCATGCCAATGGTCGGCTCGTCCAGGAAGATGACCGGCGGATCATGCAGCAACGCGGCGGCGAGGTCGCAGCGCACCCGCTGACCGAGAGAGAGGTGTCGAACCCGGGTGTCCCAGAAGGCGGACAGGTCGAGCAGGTCGTCGAACTCCCGTAGTCGTGCCCGGTGTTCAGCTTCCCCTGTGCCGTAGATGTCCCGCAGGATCGCGAACGACTCACGGGCGGGCAGGTCCCACCACAGCTGGGTCCGCTGCCCGAACACCGCCCCCACGGTCCGCGCGTTGCGCAGCCGCTCCTGATACGGCACCACCCCGACGACCTCCGCCCGGCCGGAGGTCGGGGTGAGGATGCCGGTGAGCATCTTGATGATGGTGGACTTGCCTGCCCCGTTCGGGCCCAGCAGTGCGAGGAGTTCGCCGTGTTCGACCTGGAAGGAGACGTCGTCCACGGCGGTCATGGCGATCCGCCGCGGTGCCACCAGCGAGCGCATGACGCCGCGCAGTCCTTCACCGCGTTCGGTGGTGTGGAACACCTTGGTGAGTCCGTCGGTGCTGATCGCCGCAGGCATGTCTCTCCCCTCTCCCGGCGCTCCCTGTGCACGGAGTTACATCGGATGTGTTGATCGTCGAGGACTTCAGTGGTGGCTCATATGCATCGCCAGGATCGGGCACATCCCTCCATAGACACGAATAACGCTCATTTTCCCTGCGTTATCTTCACACTGTCCAGGGTGGTGCGTGCTGTGGAGTCCAGGGTCGGCCTTGTTCAGTCATCGGAGGAATGCGGAGGTCGGGCATTGACAGGCCCACCACGGCGCGGATTGAATCGGCGGCAGGCGGTTCCCGAACGGATCCTTCGCCTTCCCTCCCGCCCGGCCTTCGGGGACCCCTGACGGAGTTGACACGGTGAACGCCCTCTGGAAGAGCCTGCCCAGCGCGGTCGTCCCGAGCGTGGTCGCCGCCGAGCCGCTCGCCGGCGGGGCGGTGAACGACGTGTGGCGACTGACCCTCGCCGACGGAGCGGCGTACGTCCTCAAGGGTTCCGTCGACGCGCCGGCCGACCTGTTCCGGCTGGAGGTGGACGGCCTCAGGGCGCTCGACGAGCGGGCGGGCATCCGCACTCCCCGGGTGTTCGAGGTGAGCGGGCAGCACATCCTGATGGAGGCGCTGCGACCACGGCCCGAGACCGACGAGTTCTGGGAGTCGGCCGGCCGGGCCTTCGCGAAGCTGCACTCGGTACGCGGCGACCGGTTCGGCTGGGACACCGACGGATGGCTGGGCCTGCTGCCCCAGGAGAACGGCTGGACCGAGGACGGTCACGTGTTCTTCGCCGAGCGCAGGATCCGCCGCTACCTCCGCGAGCCCAAGGTCCGCGGCACCCTCGAACCGGCCGACCTGTCCGGCCTGGAGCGGATCTGCGAGCGCCTTCCGCATCTCGTCCCGGCGGCCCCGAGCGTGCTCAACCACGGCGACCTCTGGCCCAACAACCTCGTCGCGGACCCGGCCGGCGAACCGGTGTTCATCGATCCGGCGCTGTGCTGGATGTGGGCCGAGTCCGACCTCAGCATGATGTACTGCTGCGACCCTCCGCCGGACCGCTTCTTCCGCGCGTACGAGGAGGTGTCCCCCCTGGCCGACGGCTGGCGGGACCGCATGCCGCTGCTGCACCTGCGAGAACACCTCGCGGCTCTGGCCCACTTCGGGGTGTACGGCGACACCGTGGCCCGGGTCCGGGACATCGTGCGTACGTTCTCCTGAACAGGCACGCGTGGGGGTCCGCTTGTATCGGGCGCTTGTATCCGCCCACACCGCCAACTCATCGGATCTCTTGCGCGATGTTGACGACTCATCCTGTCATCTCTACCTTTCGACCTGAGATAGCTCCGATGAATCTCCGTGAGATGAACCTCTGTGAGTCGTACGAGCCAGGAGGCGCGATGCCCAGCCCGTCCAGCCGTCGTTCCAGCCGTCCGTCCAGACGTACGGTGCTTGCCACCGGCTCCGCGATCGGCGGGACACTGCTCGCGGGGGGCCTGCCCGCCCCGGCCGGAGCCGCGACGACCGACCCGCAAGGAACCGACCCGCACGGCACCGACCCCTGGCGTACCGTCCTCGACGACGCCGACCTGGTCTGGCAGCGGATGCCGAAGACCTGGTACGAGGGCCCGTACCTGGGCAACGGTTTCCTGGGTTCGGGGATCTACGCCGAACCGGGCACCGAAGCCGACACCTTCCAGGCCGTCCGCTTCAACGTGCAGCACTCCGAAGTCCAGGACCACCGCCCTCAGTTCGGATCGCTGTTCGGCCTCGCACGGCTGCCGATCGGTCACTTCACGCTGGAGCCGGTGGGCACCATCACCGGCCTCGACTGGAGGCTCGGGCTGCGTGACGCCGAACTGACCGGCACCCTCACCACGGACCGGGGCACCCTCACGATCCGCGCCCTGGTGCACAACTCCCGCTCCGTCCTCGCCGTCGAGGTGACACCGAGCGAAGGCGAACGCGACTTCACGTGGGTGTTCCACCCGGCGGAGGCGATCAGTCCGCGCGCCGCGTTCAAGCCGCTGCCGGCGGGATACCAGGCCAACCCGCCCGCCGAGACCCGCCAGTACGGCGCCGTCTCCGCCGCCGTGCAGCCGCTGCTCGCCGGCGGGCAGCACGTCACCGCGTGGCGGGAGCGCACCTGGGGGCGTACCCGGACCCTGTATGTGCATGTCGCGCACTCGCATCCGAAGTCGACGGCGCTCGGGCGCGCGTCGGCCGCGGTCCAGAGCGCCTCGAAACTCCCGTACGACGCACTTGCGGTGCCGCATCGCGCGTGGTGGAACGCCTACTACCGCAAGAGTTTCCTCTCGCTGCCCGACGCCCGCATGCAGCGCTTCTACTGGATCCAGCTGTACAAGACGGCCTCCGCGGCCCGGCGCGACGCGCCCGTGATGGCCACCTGCGGTCCCTGGGTGGAGTCCACGCCGTGGCCGGCGACCTGGTGGAACCTGAACGTGCAGTTGGAGTACTGGCTGATCCACGGCTCCAACCACCTCGAACTCGACGCCGTGACAAGGGCGTTGAGCGAGTTCCGGGACAACCTCAGGGCGGAGGTGGCGCCCGCGTACCGCGCCGACTCACTGGGGATCCCGCGCACCACCGACGCCTCACTGGTCAACGGCGGCGCCACCGACCCCGTACTGGGCTACGGCGTCGGCATCCCGGGCCAGGACCCGCCGACCCCCGAGGTCGGCAACCTCACCTGGGCCCTGCACAACGTCTGGCTCAGCTATCGCCACACGATGGACGAGTCGATCCTCCGTGACGTCCTCTTCCCGCTCCTGCGCAAGGCGATCAACTACTACCTGCGCTTCCTGGAGCCGGGCGCCGACGGCAAACTGCACCTGCCGGCCACCTTCTCACCCGAGTACGGGGGGAACTCGCGGGACTGCAACTACGACCTGATGCTGCTCACGTGGGGCTGCCGCGCCCTCCTCGAGTCGGCCGAAATCCTCGGCCTCGACGACGAGTTGGCGCCGCGCTGGCGCGAGGTGCTGAGCAGGCGGGCCGCGTATCCGACGGACAGTAACGGCTTCATGATCGGCGCGGACATCCCGTTCGCGAAGTCGCACCGTCACTACTCGCACCTGCTGGCGGTGTACCCGCTGTACGAACTGACCGGCCGTACGCCCGACGAGAAGGCCCTGATCGAGCGGTCGCTGGCCCACTGGGTGGGCTTTGAAGGCGCCCTCCAGGGATACACGTTCACGGGCGCGGCCTCCATGTCGGCGCTGCTGGGCAAGGGCGAGGACGCGCTCAGTTACCTTCGCCAGCTGATGACCCGCTTCATCCAGCCCAACACCATGTACAAGGAATCGGGCCCCGTCATCGAGACCCCCCTCTCGGCCGCCCAGTCCCTCCACGACATGGTCTGCCAGTCCTGGGGCGGCACCATCCGCGTCTTCCCCGCGCTGCCCGCCGCCTGGGCGGACCTGACCGTGCACGACTTCCGAACCCAGGGGGCGTTCCTGCTCAGTGCCGTACGCAAGGGCGGGGTGACCCGCTGGGTACGGCTGGTCAGTGAGGCGGGCGCGCCCTGCGTGGTGCGGCATGGCGTCCCCGGCCCGATCGAGGTACGTGACGGCGGCGGACGCCCGCTGCGGTACCGATCCTTGGGTGACGGGACGATCCAAGTCACCTTGCGCAAGGGCGAGTCGGCCCTCATCACCGCCAAGGGTGACCGCCCCGACCTGCGGATCGCTCCCGTCGAGCCGAACGAGGAGGCGCCCCGCTGGGGACTGCCCGGGTGACCGGGCTCCGACCGACGCGCCCCCGGGCCGCCTCGGCGAGCCCGGCCTTGAGAAGATCGTCCATGACCGGCATGTCCATCAGTCGTGGAAGGAACCAACGAGATCATGCGCGTCACCATGGCCCGCGGTCTGACGGGGGCATCCGGATGACCGGCGGCGAGGAACCCGTCCTGCTGCACACCACCGGCCGGGTCGCCCACATCACCCTCAACCGGCCGAGGGCCATCAACGCCCTGAACCACGCCATGGTGCGCCGCATCAACGACGCACTGGCGGCATGGGCACACGATCCGGCCGTGGAGGCCGTCGTCCTCACCGGCGCGGGGGAGCGCGGCCTGTGCGCGGGCGGCGACATCCGCGCCGTCCACGACGACGCGCGCGACGGGGACGGCACGGCCTCGGCCGCTTTCTGGCGGGACGAGTACCACCTCAACGCTCGTATCGCCCGCTATCCCAAGCCGTACGTCGCCGTCATGGACGGCATCGTCATGGGCGGCGGTGTCGGTGTCTCCGCGCACGGCGGGGTCCGGGTGGTCACCGAGCGGTCGAGGATCGCCATGCCGGAGACCGGTATCGGGTTCGTGCCGGATGTCGGCGGCACCCATCTGCTCGCCCATGCCCCGGGCGAACTGGGCACCCACCTCGCGCTCACGGGGGCGCAGATCGGTGCCGGGGACGCCTTGGGGTGCGGGCTAGCCGATCACTACGTACCGTCCACCGCACTGGGGCAGTTCGTCGACGACCTCGCCGAGCTGTCCGTCCGGGAAGCCCTGGACCGTCATGTGCGGCCGTCGCCGGAGGCGGAGCTGGCCGGCCACCGGGAGTGGATCGACACCTGCTACGCGGCCGACACCGTCGAGGCGATCGTCCATCGGCTGCTGGCCCAGGGTGACCCGGCCGCCAAGGAGACCGCGCAGACCCTGCTGTCCAAGTCGCCCACCTCCCTCAAGGTCACCCTGGCCGCCGTGCGCCGCGCCCGGCGTCTCGGCACGCTGGAGCGGGTGCTGGAACAGGAGTACCGCGTCTCCTGCGCGGCCCTGACCACACCCGACCTGGTCGAGGGCATCCGCGCCCAGGTCATCGACAAGGACCGCGACCCACGGTGGTCACCGGCGACTCTCGCGGAGGTGACCGACGCCGACGTGGAGCGCTTCTTCGAGCCGCTGGGCGAGCGTGAACTCGGGCTCACCGCACCGGACACCACCGCGTAGCCGACGTGGTGAGCGGGACTTGCTGAGGCGGTGCTGTCCGTCCACCTCGCCATGCGGACCACCCTGTGGGCCGCTTCGCCTGGTCTTCGGTGAACTGGTCGAACGACTGCCGCACCCGATGCCGGCCACGGCGTCCGCGGGGACGACGGTGGCCGCCCCGCGATGACGCCGGGCGTCCCCAACTGGCCGACCGCGCGGTCGAGTTGCGTGACCGCGGCGGCGACGTCGTCGAGCGCGACGGAGGCGCGGAAGCCCCACGACGCGGTCAGGTGCGGCACTGTGCGGTGCGTCGGTTATGCGTCGGCCTGCGCGGGCTTCTCCTCGGCCTGCTTCGGTGCCGCCTGCTTCGGCGCGTCGGGGGCGGTGTAGAAGACCGAGGATCCCTGCTTCGAGCGCTGCGCCTGGCTCTTGGCAACCAGCCCTTCGAGTGTCGTGCGCACCACGGTCGTCTTGACGGCGCGCTCAGGGTGGGCCTTGTCAAGGGCAGTCGTGATCTCCGCTGCCGAGCGCGGCTCCTTCTGCTCGGCGAGGTGACGACGGACCAGGTCGACAAGCGTCGGCTGGGCCGACTTCGCGGCTTCCGCCTTCTCCGCGGGCTTCTCGGCGGCCGCCTTGACGGCAGTCGACTTGACGGGGGTCGACTTCGCGGCGGTCGCCTTGCCCGCAGTTGACTTCGCGGCGGCCGGCTTCCCGGCAGCGGCCTTCCCCGCGGCCGCCTTCCCCGCGGCCGCCTTGCCCGCGGTCGGCTTCTCCTCAGCAGGCTTCCCGGCCGTGGCCCGACCGGCCCGAGTGGCGGTCTTCTTCGCCCCCGCCCGCTTGCCCGCGCCGGACCCGGTGGCCGCCCTCTTACGGGGAGCGGGCACCGCGATGCTGTCCGACGGTGCCACGGACCCGGCGGACACCGGAGGCGTGCCGATCGCCTGCTGGATGTTGGTCAGCACCGCGTGGTCCCGCTGGAGCGCGGCCAACTGCTCCTGCAACGCGGCGATTTCCCCACCGATGCGTTCTTGCTCCTTGGAGTTGCGTTCCAGGTCGGCGGCGACCTGAGCGGTGTACTGCGATGTCAGTTCGGTGACTGAGGCGTTCTGCGACATGGGTGCACAACCTTTCCTCGGCTCGAGGCCGGATTCGAAGGACTGCCGCATGAATGTGTCTCGGACGATCACTGCGGCGCGGCAGTCACATACAAGGCGCAGTGCCCTGTCGTAGCGATAGTACGGACAACAAGAGCATGTTGTTCTCCGCACGCAGGTCTCCGCACTGACATCAGTCCTCTGCGGGTGTTGGTGGGACCCCAATGATGTGAGTCGTCCAACTGCCCGGCGGGCCATGGCCAAAGCCATGGGGCGGGGCGCAAGCGGGCCGGTGTGCGAGGATCCCTCGGCAGGTGGCGACGGAGACCGTAACGGTGACACCACTGGGTGACGCAGGCCACAGGAACTCCTCCCGTGTCGCGGAGAGAAGTGGTCGTGAGGGATTCAGAAGACAATGTGCGCCGCCGTGTGCGGGAGGGGGACCGTGAGGCGTTCGCCCAGCTGTACGAGGAGTTCGCCCGCGCCGTGTACAACCACGGGCTCCGCTTGACCGGCGACTGGTCGACGGCCGAGGAGGTCATGTCCGACACCTTCTTGACCGCGTGGCGGACCCGCGAACGCGTGCTGGAGGAGGGCGGCTCCCTGCTGCCCTGGCTGCTGGGCATCGCCACACACAAGGCCGACAACGCCCGCCGTGGCGTACGCAGACGACAACTGTTCCTGGCACGTCAACCGCAGCCACGCGTGGAGGAGGACTTCGCGCCCCGGACCGTCGCACGCATCGACGACGCACGGTACCTGCGCTCCGTCCAGGCTGCCCTGGGACGACTCAGACGCCAGGAGCGGGAGGTGCTGGCCCTGTGCGTGTGGTCCGGGCTCGACTACCAGCAGACGGCCGAAGCCCTGGGCATCGCCGTCGGAACCGTACGTTCCCGGCTGTCACGTGCCCGCAAGAAGCTCGCCCGGCTCGCAGCAGAAGACCGGGAACCACCCACTGCCCGCGGAGAGATGACAAGTGCGGCCGCGATCGCGGCCCTGCCCGTACGGGAGGAGCTCACATGAACGACAAGGCCACGGGGGCTTCCCCGGAGCGCCACGGCGACCGCGACGAGATCGCCCGCCTGCTGCCGGCGCCCGCCGACTGGGACCTTCCGCACGAGCAGCACCTTCGTCACAAGGACCTTCTGATGCACCACATCGACCATGACCAGGTCACCCGTCCCCGACCGGCGCGCAGGCTGCTGCGACCTGCGGTACTGGCGCCTGCGACCGCCCTGGCGCTGGCGTGCGCGGTGACCGTGGGAATCACCCTGACCGGCGGTGACCGAGGGCCCGCCGGGACCGCGTCGCACCGTGCGGCCACCGACATGCAGCCCGCCGCGGCACTCCTGGACCGGATCTCCGACGCCACGGAGACCCGCCCCGACCTCACGGTGCGCGACGACCAGTTCGTCTACACCAGGGAGAAGGAGAACGGCGCCGACCTGACCAGCGGGAAGGCTGTCCTCGGTCCGCTGGTGGACCGTGAGGAGTGGATCGCGCAGGAACCGGGGCCCCTGCGGACACTCGGCATGATCCGGGAGGACGGCACCGACATCCGCATCAACGCCAACTTCGGTGACACCAACGGCACACCGGCCGGGCTCGGCCGGCCCACCTACCACTGGCTCAGGACCCTGCCCACCGACCCTGACAAGCTGCTGGCCTATCTGTACGCACAGACCCCGGTCGCGGAGAGCCGGGAACGCGACCAGGCGGTGTTCGAAGAGATCGGTGCCCTGCTCGGTGGGGTGATGCCGCCCCGTACGGCGGCCGCCCTGTACCGGGCCGCGGCGAAGATCCCCGGAGTCACCCCGGCCCCGCAGGCCCACGACGCGATCGGCCGCAAGGGCCTCGGCATCGCCCGCGACGACACCCGCTACGGCCTCCGTACCGAGTGGGTCTTCGACAAGAAGGACTTCTCCTTCCTCGGCTCCCGCACCTATCTGACCAAGGACTCCTCCTACGCGAAGGCCGGTGCGCTGCTGGAAAGCTCGGCCGAACTGGAACACGCCGTCGTCGACGCGGTCGGCCGGCGGCCCCGCGACGCACAGCACGCACAGGACGAGCGGCAGGGCTGATCTCTTCCCTGCCGACGGCTTGCCGGGCCGGCCGGCGTGACGTGCGGGGTTACCGTCTGCGGCATGGACGGTGATCGCCGAGGGTGGCGCCAGTGTTTGCTGAGTGGGGCGGTGTTCGCCGTGTGCATGGTCGGCACCACGCTGCCGACCCCGCTGTACGGCCTCTACCAGGAGAAGTTCGGGTTCTCCGAGCTGACGGTGACTGTGGTGTTCGCCGTGTACGCCTTCGGGGTCATCGGCGCGCTGCTGCTGGCCGGCAACGTCTCGGATGCCGTGGGCAGGCGGCCGGTGCTGCTGACCGGCCTGGGATTCGCGGCGGCGAGCGCGGTCTGCTTCCTCTGTGCCGCCGGCCTTGGCTGGCTGTACGCGGGGCGGTTGCTGTCGGGGCTGTCCGCCGGCCTGTTCACCGGGGCCGCCACGGTGTACGTGATCGAGTTGGCGCCCCACGGCGGCACATCCCGGGCCACGTTCGTGGCGACCGCCGCCAACATGGGCGGGCTCGGTTGCGGCCCGCTGCTCGCCGGAGTGCTCGCGCAGTACGCCGTCTGGCCGCTGTACCTGCCGTTCGCCGTGCACCTCGCCATGGTGGCCGCCTCGGTCGCGGTCCTGCTGTGGCTGCCGGAGACCGTTCACGGGACCCGGCCACTGACCGCCGTACGGCCGCAGCGTCCGGGCGTGCCGTCGCAGGTGCGGGCGGTGTTCGGGCCCGCGGCGATCGCCTCGTTCGTGGGCTTCGCGCTGTTCGGAGTGTTCACGTCGGTCAGCCCGGCGTTCCTCGCGCGGTCCCTGGACGTGGACAACCACGCCGTGAGTGGGCTCGTCGTCGCGCTCGCCTTCTTCGCCTCGACCGCGGGGCAACTGGCGGTCGGCAGGGTCGGCACGCGACGATCACTACCGCTGGGCTGCGCCGGGCTCTTCGCCGGACTGGCGCTGCTCGCGGGCGCGCTGCGATGGGACCTGCTGTCGCTGGTGGTGCTGAGCGCGATCGTCGGCGGGTGCGGGCAGGGGCTGTCGTTTCGCGGTGCGCTGTCCGCGGTGGCCGGGGCGTCTCCCGCGGACCGCCGCGCGGCAGTGATCTCGACCCTGTTCGTGGTGGCGTACGCGGGCATCTCGGTACCGGTGATCGGTGTGGGGGTACTGACCGGCCCGATCGGCCTGGAGGGCGCCGGGCTGGTGTTCATCGCGTGCATGGCCGTCCTGGTCTCGATCGCGGTCGTCTACCTGCGCCGACGGCCGGTAGGAGCGAGGGCCTGAGCGCGTACGTGCACGGCGGCTCCCGCACGCCCGCCCGGCCCGTCGAACTCGGCGGCATCAGCGTCGGCGTCCCCGGCACAACGTTGTTCGTTCCTGGCCGCTTGTCGCCAACCGGCCAGTCCGGTGCGGGCGTTGAGCACGGCTCCGAAGGGGTCCAGCACCGCGCGGAGGTCACCGGACCCGGTGTAGTGTCGTAGCACTGGAAGTAAAAACGTGTGTTCACTGCCGGGCATCGACGCCGTTTGACGGAGCAGGGGTCACACGCGCATACGCGGTATCGGACGAGCCGCCACTTCTTCACATCGAAGGAGTGCGTAGTGACTGTCCGCCGTAATGAAGCTGTCGAGCAAGTGGGCGCTCCGCCCGAAGCCTCCCGTTCGCCGCGCTCCCTGCGTGAAGCGGGGGTAGCCCTCGCGGGGCTGTCAGCGGTGTTTCTGTTCGAGATGCTCGACAACTCGATCCTCAACGTCGCACTGCCGACCATCGGCCGCGAGTTGTCGGCGTCAGCGACCGTGCTGCAGTGGGTCACGGGCGTGTACGCCGTCGTGTTCGGCGGGCTGATGCTGGCCCTCGGCGCGCTCGCCGACCGGGTCGGTCGCCGCAAGGTCATGCTGGTCGGGCTGGTGCTGCTGGGCGTGGCGAGTCTGGCGACCGCCCTCGTCACCACGGCGGAGCAGCTCATCGCGATCCGCGCGGCGATGGGCGTCGCGGCCGCGATGACGACGCCGGGCTCCCTCGCCCTGGCGTTCCGCCTGTTCGACGATGACGGGCTGCGGGTCCGTGCGACGACGCTGATCTCGACCGTGGGCCTGGTCGGACTCGCCATCGGACCCACGGCAGGTGGCTTCGTGCTCGCGTTCGCTCCGTGGCGGGTGCTGCTGCTGGTGAACGTGCCGATCGCCGCACTCGCGTTCATCGGCATTCGACACGGCATCCCCGCCGACAAGGCGGACGAGTTGCACCGCGACCCGATCGACGGCGCGGGCGCCCTGCTCGGCACGGCCACGATCGTGCTCACGCTGGTCGCACCGACGCTGTTCGTCGACGTGGGCGCCGCATCGCCGATGCCGTGGCTGACGACCGCGGCGGCCATGGTGGTGGCGGTGCTGTTCGTCCTCCGCGAGCGCTCCGCCCGCTGTCCGCTGCTCGACCTCGAACTCGTCGCTCGCCCACTCGTGTCGAGCGGCCTGGCGTTCAAGGCCGCCCCGGGCCTTGCCACCGCCGGCCTCGGCTACCTCGTGACCCTGCAGCTCCAGCTCGACTGGGGCTGGACGCCCGCCCGAGCGGCTGTGGGAATGGCCCCGCAGGTCGTCGTCCTCATCGCCGGCGGCGCTCTGATCGGTCCACTGGTCACGCGCGTCGGTCTCGACAAGGCCGCCTGGCTCAGCGCCGGAGCCGTGGTGTGCGGGCTCGCCGTCTACGGGCTGCTGGGCCGCTTCGGGTACGTGTGGATCGCCCTCGCCCTCATGCTCGTCTCCGCCGGTATGCGCGTCGTGGGTGTCGTCGCCGGGACCAACGTGATGCGCGGTCTCCCGGCCGACCGCACCACCACGGGAGCGGCGCTGGTGGACACCGCCAGTGAGGTCACGACCGGAATCGGCGTCGCCGTCAGCGGGACCATCCTCGCCGCGTTCTTCACCGGCGACATCGCCACCTCCCACTGGAGCCCCCACCAGACCTCGGAGTTCCGCGAGGCGGTCACCTGGGCCGGCCTCGCGCTCACCGTCCTGGCCGCGGGTCTGGTGGGATGGGGCATCGTCCGTGCCCGCCGTGTCGCGGACAGTGCGAACACGTCGTCGGTGGCCGATGTGGACGGCCGGTAGACGCCGGGCCGAGCTTGTGGCGCTGTACGGGCGCGGGCCCGCCGGGCTGGGTGCCCAGTCGTTCACCCGGCCCGGCGGGAGCGGCCCGATCGACGAGGCGACTGCCGCGCCCGCGCCGCCCGGCTGATCAGCTCGTCATGGCCTCGCGCACCAGTGCCGTGTCGACGAACTGTTCGAAGCGGACGATCAGCCCGCCGCGTACGACGAAGTGGTGGGCGACGCGTACGGCGATGTCCTTGCCCGTGGCCTTGTTGGTGGCGGTGTAGCGGGCCAGGACCACGACGTTCTCGCCGTCGACGACGTAGGTGTCGTCGTGTGCGATCCAGTCGTCCCACTCCTTGCCGAGACGCTCCATCACGTTCGCGGTGACACCGCCGGGCGTGCGGTAGGTGCCGGCGAGCGGGAAGCCGGCCATCTCGGTCCACTCCACGTCGGGCGCGAGCGTGGCGCGCAGCGCCGCCAGGTCGCCGGCCGCCGAGGCCAGGTACTGACGGCGTACCACGTCGGCGGGGGCGGTGGAGGTCGCGAAGTCGGCGCTCGGTGAGGTCATGGTGGTCAGCCCCACTTCATCTCGCCCTTGGCGACCTTCGCCCCGATCTGCGCGGCGATCAGCATGCCGTGGTCGGGGTAGCGCCGCACCAGGGCTTCGGTCAGCGCGGCACCGTCGGCCGCCTTGCCGAGTTCCTCCTCGAAGGCGAGGAGGTAGTCGCGGGTGGCGGCGATCGCGGAAGCGTCGGCCGGGCTGTCGGGCAGGCGGTGGCCGGGGACGACCAACTGCGGGTCGAGGGCGGCCATCTCGTCCAGCAGCCGCACCCAGGCGGAACGGTCGTCGGGGGTGGGGGTGTCGGCGACCCAGACGTGCTCCTGCTGGAAGAGCAGGACGCCGCCGAGGAGGGCGCGCGCCCCGGCCTGCCACAGGTAGTGGCGGTCGGGCAGATCAGCCGGGCCGCCCTTGAGTTCGAAGCGGTGGCTTTCCAGGGTGAGGTCGCCGGTCAGGGGGGTGAGGTCGACCAGACGGGTGGGCAGGTTCGCCCCGAGCGCCGCCCAGGCCTTGAGCTTGCCCTCGTAGGAGTGCTGGATGTGCTCGATGACGATCGGGGTGGCGACGAAGACGGCGTCGGGAAAGGCGTCGGCGAGGACTTCGGCCCCGAAGTAGAAGTCGGGGTCGCCATGGCTGACGTAGACGGTGGTCAGCTTCTTGCCGGAGTCGAGGATTTCGGCGGCCAGCCGGTGGCCGTCGGCCCGGGTGAAGCCGGCGTCGATGAGAAGTGCCTCGCTCTCACCGGTAACGAGCGTGGCCGTCTTGTTCTTGACGCCGGCGGGGAAGTCGAGGTCGAGGACCTTGAAGGAGAGCGTGCTCATGGGGGCTCCTGCGCGGGGGACTGGGACAACGGATCAGTACGAGGCGGGGACGCCGGGGGAGGAGGTTGGGGGAGGCGGTGTCACCCGCGAGCGATCACCTGACAGAACAGTAACTGACGTGTCAGATATTTCTCGAGGGGGTGTGACGTGGGCCACAGGATTGCGGGTGACGTCGTCGGATCAGATCGTCGACGGGACGCAGGTCAGGGAAGGCGGGGCAGCAGGTCCCGAGCCGCGTGGCTGAGGATGCGAAGGTCCTCCGCGAACCGCTCGCGGTCCTCGGGCGGAACGGGCTGTACGAAGTACCGCTCGATGTTCTCCAGGTGGACCCGGGAAGCGCGCACGGTCGTCGTTTCGCCCAGTTCGGTGAGCCGCACCAGCTTTCCGCGCCGGTCGTCCGGGGACTCGGCACGCGCGACAAGTCCCGCCGCCTCCATGCGGTCCACGAGCCGGGTGGCGCCGCCCGTGGTCAGGACCTGCTCCTGGGCGATGGCCCGCATCGGAAGGCCAGGCGCGCCCGCCCGCCCGAGAATCAGCAGCACCTCGAACATGAGGTGGCTGATCCCGCACTCCTCCTCGAGCGCCCGACCGAGGATGTACTCCAGCCGGTTGGCCGCCCCCTGCAGCCGTCCGAACGCCAGGATCAGCTTGTCGTCCGCGGCCTCCTTCGCCGTATTGATCCCCGCCTGCTCGCCCACGGTCTCGCCGCCCCTTCGTCGTCCCGGTGTCACCGTACCGATCATGCCCTGACGTGGGCCTCGCGTCCGGCCGGTACCGCATCACCGCCGATCTTCGCTGATCTTCGCTGATCGGGGCGCGCCCCTGGGGCACGCCGAGGCCGGCCGGGATCCGAGGCAGGATTCCGGCCGGCCGGGTGGGCCGCGCGGGTGTGGTCAGGCGGCCTTGCCGGTCACCGAGGTGCCGGACTTGGTGACCTGGTAGGTCACCGTGGCGCCGCTCCAGAAATGGAAGGTGAGGGTGACGCGCGAGCCGTCCTTGACCGCGTTGAAGAACTCGGGGGTCAGTTTGATGGCGTCGCCGGTGTACGCCGAGAAGGCGGTGTCCCACTGCTGGTAGGGGGTCCAGTCGGCGGGGCCCGCGTTGCTTCCGTCCTCGTACCGGGCCTCCATCGTGGCCAGGACGTCACCGCGGAACCGGGTGGGGATGGCGAAGGCACCGGTGCTTCCGTCGGCGTCCGACAGCACCGGGGCGTCGTACGTGATCACGTCGATCCGCCACGGGACACCCCGGGAGAACCTGGCCTCCAGGGTTGCCTCGACTCCGTACGCGCGCTCTCCGGCCAGCCTCGTCAGGGCGGCGGCCATCAGGGTGAGCCGGTCGCCGGACACCGTGTAGTCCCTGCCTTCGGCCAGTTCGCGACCCGCGTGCCACAGTCCTTGGAAGTTGGTTCCGTTGGAGTTCAGGGTGAGCGTCTGACTGGTGATGGCGCTCGACTTCGACAGGAACACCTGGTCGCTGGAGGCGGTCCCCGAACGGGTGCTCCAGCTCGACTTGATCTGCGCGAACAGCTCCGGGTCGCGCCACTGCAGAGTGGTGCGGTTCAGGAACTGCCCGGCGTCCCACAGCATGGTGGTGAGCTTGCGCCGGCGGGCGTGGTCACCGAGGAACTCGAAGTACTTGAGCTGCTCGCCCCGCTCGATGATGCCGGGGCGGTTGTGGTCGTAGGCGAGCAGGGCGTACTCGCCGATGATGACCGGGATGCCGCGCGCGACGAAGGTGTTGTAGACCCGGTCGAAGGTGCCGGTGAGGTCCTGCTCCGAGGTGGCGTCGAAGCGGGTGTACCCGGCGATGTTCACACTGAAGGGCCAGAACCCGTAGAAGTGGATGGTCGTGGCCACCATGGGGTCGTTCAGGGCGGTCAGTTCGGCGGCCAGCGCGTCCAGCCGTGACTGGTCCGCGTTGGTGTAGAGGGTGGGCAGTACGAGCAGCCGGGTGGCGTTCTTGCCGCCGGACGCACGGACGATCCGGTGGAACTCGCTGTTGAGCTCCTTGAGCAGCCGGTAGTTCTCCTCGTCGCCCGAAGTGCCGCTGAACGTCGGCTCGTTGATGCTCTCGAAGACCACCTTGGGTGAGGTGTCGCGGAACGCCGCAGCGATCTGGGTCCAGGTCGCGTCGTACCTGGCGAGGACGGCGTCATGGTCGGCCGGCAGTTGGTTGACCCACATCCACGAGTCGTGGTGCATGTTGAGCAGGACGTACAGGCCCTCGGCCTGAGCCCAGTCGACGACCTGCCGGACCTTCGCCATCCAGGCCGCGTCGATCGCATGGTTCGGCGCCGCGCCCTGGTGGGTGCCCCAGGTGACGGGGAGCCGGATGCTCCTGAACCCCTGCGACTTGACCTTCTTCAGAAGTGCCCGGGTCACGGGCGGGTTGCCCCAGGACGTTTCGTCCGGGATGGCGTCGTAGGTGTTGCCCAGGTTCCAGCCGGGCTGCATGGTGGCCACCGCGCTTCGGGCCGCGGGGGAACCCGCCGACGCCGACGCCGACGCCGACGCCGACGACGGTGTATCGGCGTGTGCGGCGGTCGGAGCCAGGGGGAGCAGGACGATCACCAGGGCGAACGCCGCGAGCCGCCGGACGGGCCGGGAGGATCCGCGTCGCCGGGCAAGGAGTCTGGCCAGTCTCGTCATCAGGTGCGCCTTCCACGGTGGGGGACAGCGAAAAGCTTGCAGGCGGTACCGAGTTGAAGCCGGAGTCGGACGCGCGACCCTCACGAGTCGAACCTTCGACGGAGGAAACTTTCGTCGATCGCGCCGGTGAATGTAACAAGGGGACGTGCCGTTAGCTACCTGTCCGGCCAGGCGGAGTGCCAGAATGCTGCCGTACACACAGGTGACTTGTTCGGCCCGCTTTCGTTCACCGCCCGAACCGGTGGGCGAGATGGGGCCGGTGACGGGGGAAGACGACCTTGGCGGACCGCGGAACTGACGGGCTGGCAGATCAGGAACGCCCGCGAGGCGGTGACGCGACCCGGCCGGTCACCATCGCCTACATCGCCGAGTCGGCGGGGGTGTCCGTCCCGACCGTGTCCAAGGTGATCAACGGCCGGTCCGGGGTGTCGGCGGACACCCGTGCCCGGGTCGAGGAACTGGTCAACAGGTACGGCTACCGCAAACCCGCGGGGGCCAGTCGCAGCAACACCGTGGAACTCGTCTTCCGTGAGCTGGAGAGCATGTGGGCGGTGGAGATCATCCGAGGCGTGGAACGGGTGGCCCGTCAGCACGGCGTAGGAGTCCTGGTCTCCGAGTTCGGTCTGCACGACACCACTCCGACGACCTGGGACGACACGGTGTCCCGACGCCCCGACTGCGTCCTGTCCGTGGCTCAGTTGTCCGAGGCCGAGCGGGAGCAACTCAGGGCGAAAGGCATTCCGTTCGTCGTTTTCGACCCGACCGTCGAGCTGCCGGACGACGTCCCCTTCGTCGGTGCCACCAACTGGTCGGGAGGCCGGGCCGCGACCCGTCACCTGGCCGAACTGGGCCACCGCCGGATCGCGATGATCAGCGGGCCCGAGGACGTGCTGTGCTGCTGCGCCCGACTGGACGGCTACCGCTCCGCGCTCCACAGCGCGGGCCTGCCGCTCGATCCGGAGCTCGTCGCGCACGCCGGCCTGACCCGCGACGACGGCTGCGCCGCGGCCCGTGCCCTGCTGGCCCTGCCGAAGCCCCCGACCGCGATCTTCACCGCCAACGACCTCCAGGCGCTCGGTGTCTACCAGGCGGCGCGCGAGGCCGGACTGCGCGTTCCTGAGGACCTGAGCGTGGTCGGCTTCGACGACCTGCCGGTGGTCGCCTGGGTGGATCCGCCGCTGACCACCGTCCACCAGCCCCTGACCGAGATGGCGGTCGCGGCGACCGAGATGGCTCTCGCCCTCGGCCGCGGCGAGAGCACCCCGCAGGCTCGACTGGAGATCGGGACGACCCTGACCGTCCGCGCCAGCACCGCGCCGCCGAAGAACTGATCCGATCCGCGTCGAGACCCGGAGGAAACTGTCGCCCTCGAAAAGGAGAAAGTTTCCATCACGTCGGTAGGTAGGTGCCCGGCACGTCGCCACCGGCGACCTGGACCTCATGCGCATGTGGCGGGAGCGTGCCCGTCAGGCGGGCCGCAACTCGAACCAGTCGAAGGCCGCGCTTCCCCGCGTGGCGTACATGCCGAAGACCCGGCCGGTGAAACCGCCGGCGACCTCGGTGGTGAGGTAGCGGCCGTCGAGTTCGGCGAGGACCTCGAAGTCGCCGCCCTCCGTCTCGTAACCCAGGCGGAGGGTGTCGGGGCCGCCGACGCGCAGGCCGGGCGGCGGAGTGGACCCGGGGACGCGGGAGGTGACCGTGGGCGGCAGGACATCCGAGGTCGTGACCTCGATCCGGAGCTTCACCGGGCCGGAGGGCCTCGCCCGTTCGGCGACAGTGTGACGCAGCGGGCCGATCCTGGCGATCGCCCGGACCGTGCCGTCACTCACCTCCACCTCGTAGTGGTGTGCCTCGTCCAGCCGCACCGCGAGTCCGCCCCGGCCGCCGTCGATGACCTCGACGAGAGTGCGCACGGTGCAGTCGGCGTCGCGCTGCCGTCGTCCGACGAAGAGTGCGCCGGGCGTGTCGAGGCTGTCGGCGCGGGCGTGCAGCACCAGGTGCCCCGGCCGCTCGTCGAGACGGACGGCCTCGGGGTCGTGCCGTCGCGGCGACACCCAACTCGGCGCGAGCGCGGGGGAGTCGAAGTCGTCCAGGTCCGGCTCCTGCGGCCAGGGGTGCGGTGGCAGTGCCGGTGCCTGCGCACGCAGTTCCAGCGGTCCGGGCAGTGGCCATGCGTCCTCCCACCGCACCGGCGCCAGGAACGTCTCCCGGCCCATGCCGTGATACCCCGGGGTGTCGCCGCGCGGCCTGGTGCCCAGCAGCACCATCCACCACGTGCCGTCGCCCGCCCGCACCAGGTCGCCGTGGCCGGTGTTCTGCACCGGATGGTCGGTGCTGCGGTGGGACAGAACCGGGTTGGCCGGGTGTGGTTCGAACGGCCCCGGCAGCGTACGGGCCCGGGCCACCGACAGCGCGTGGCCGCGTTCGGTGCCGCCCTCCGACAGCAGCAGGTACCACCAGTCGCCGACCCGGTACAGGTGCGGCCCCTCGGGATACTGCAGCCCGCTGCCCGACCACATCGGCACCGGCTCTCCGAGCAGTTCGCCGGACTTCGGGTCGATGCGGACCCCGCGGATGCCACCCGAGGAGAACACGCACCAACAGGTCCCGTCCTCCTCCCAGGCGAGGTCGGGGTCGATGCCCGGTACGTCGACCGGCACCGGGTCCGACCACGGGCCGGCGGGGTCCTCCGCGGTCACCAGGACGGTCCCCGCCCCCGCGACGACGGTCGTGATCAGCCAGAACCGGCCGTCGTGGTGGCGCAGTGTGGGCGCGTACACCCCCGTGGAGGAGGGCGCCGAGTCGGGCAGCGCGAGCTGCGAGGGCCGGTCCAGGGCGTTGGTGATCAGGCGCCAGTGCACCAGGTCGCGACTGTGCCAGATCGGTACGCCTGGTACGTATTCGAAACTGGATGTGGCCACGTAGTAGTCGTCACCGGCCCGGCAGATGCTCGGATCGGGGCTGAAACCGGGTATGACGGGGTTGTCGAAGAACGCCATGTCCGTCCTGAGGGGTGTGGTCGGGAGAAGTGCGCCACGGGGAACCGTCCCCGCGGGGTCGCCGGTGCCCGGTACGGGCAGGTCGGCGGGCACTGATGCGGTACTCACAGCGGGCAACCCCTTGGAAGCCGGAAACTGTTGAAGCGCTTCGAAAGGTTCCACGTCGGTTGCGCCGTGTCAATGAGCTATGGATATGGGATGAACAGGGAGGGCGGGAATCGAAGCGCTTCGACATGGACGCCCGAGGTGCGTGACGGACCGCCCCGGTGGAATCTGATGGTCATGAACCGTAAGGGCGTGCGGGACAGCGGAGGACACGACGCTCAGAGGCTTCTGGACGACCTCTATGCGACGCCGCCACCCCATTTCGTACCCCGCCGGGAAGAGCTTGCCGCCGAGGCCAGGACGGAAGGGCGGGTGGACGACGCCCGCCTGATCCATGCCGCTCGTCGGCCCACACTCGCGGCCTGGGCAGCGAACGTGCTGCTGCGCTCGCAGCCGGTGGCGAGTCGACGGTTCCTGGAACTGGGGCGGGCGCTGCGTGAGGCATACCGCACCCTGGACGCGGACGGCGTCAAGAACCTGTCCGAACAGCGGCGGAGCATCGTCTCCACCCTGTCTCGGCAGGCTGCCGCACTCGCCCGCGAAGCCGGCCATCCGCTGTCGGACGCGGCGCAACAGGAGGTCGCATCCACTCTGCAGGCTGTGCTCGCCGATCAGGACGCGGCGGACCTATGGGCCACCGGCCGACTGCAGAGCGCCCTCACCCCGCCCGCGGACTTTCCGTCCAGCGCCGCCGCCACAGGCGCGCCCCCGAAACCGACCCGGGCGCCGACCGCGCCGCCGTCTTCGGGGACGCGGGCGAAGGAAGAACTCCCCCAGCGTCGCCGCCAGAGGCAGGAACAACTCACGCAGGTCCGCAAGTCCGCCAAAGCCGCCGACCAGCGGCTTCGTCAGCAGCGCGCCGAACAGGAGGAGGCTGACGCGTCGATGGAGCAGGCCCGCGACCGGCGCGACCAGGCCCGCCAGCAGGTGACCGCGGCCGAGGACCAGCTGCGCCAGGCACGCGAGGAATCCCAGAAGGCCGAGCAGGAACAGCAGGCGGCTGAGAAACGGTGCCGGGCGGCGGCTGACGCCGTGGCCAGGGCCGAACGAGCGGCGCGGGACGCCTCGCGGGAGGTCGAACGGTTGGCCGGTCCCGTCAGATGACACCTGATGCGGCGACTTGCGCTCCGGCCTGACGGCTGCGGCGGCACATCGACGGAACGCGATCGCGCCTTCGCATCTGCACGCCGCGCGCCACCATGCCGCTCGCACACGACAGCGCTCAGCCGCACAACAGGCGACGGTGAGCCGTTCACTCGGACGGCAGGGCACCCAGCCGGTGCACCAGGTCCGCCGCCACGGCCGGTGGCAGGGACGGGTTGGCTGCCGCTGCTTCCACCACCTGCCCGTCGGCGTCGTCGAGCAGTCCCACGATGACCGGCGGCGGCAGTGCCGGATGGCCGGCGGCCAGATGCCTCGCCCGGGGGTCCGTCAAGCAGGCGAGCAGAGCCTGCGCCGTGGCCTTCGGGTGCCGGGCGATCTCGCGGAACGCCCTCCGCGCTGCCCGTTCGTGCCGGGTCAGGTCCTCCAGGAGTGCAGGGCTCGCGTCCGGATTGGTCGCCACCCTGGTGAGGACCTGGACACCGAATCGGTCGACCATGGCGCGCAACCGCGCCTCACTGAGGCCCGGGTGCGGAGCGACGGACTTGACCACTTTCGCGTCGGCGTCGCAGGCCAGCGCGTCGCGGATCTCAGGCGGCAGATCGCGTCGTTGGGCCACGAGCACGCGCGCGTCCGGGTTCGGCGACTGGGCCAGCTGCCGTACCTCCGCGGGAGACGCGGCGGCGATCCGCGGCAGCAGCGCGGCGCCGATCCTGAGGGCGCCGGCCAGGCGGGTGAGCACGTCGAGCGGCACGCGAGGGTTGTGTGCGAGCCCGCGCCGCACGTCGTGGTCGTGGTCGTCGGCCAGCGTGCGGATCAGCGCGTCGTCGATCGCGGGGTTCTCGGCGAGGTCGGCGCGGACACCGGGAGCGGGGTCCGCGGCCAGCCGGGCGCACACCTCCGGAGGCAGGTCCGGGCGGTCGGCGAGCGCCCAGCGCAGGAGCAGCGAAGGGTGGTCCGCGAAGCCGACGACTGCTTCGGTGGGCGTCGCCGGGTTGTGCAGTGCGGCCCGCTGTATGTCGTGCGTGGTGGACTCGTGGGACCCGTCGCAGGAGGCGCCCGGCCGCAACTCGCAGTCGGGCCACGGGCAGTCCGGCTCGTGCACGAACGGTGTCGTCTCCCGGTCGCAGACCAGGCATCGCCGCGCCGCGGGCAGCCCCTCGCCGGTGATGAGCGCCGCCAGTACGTCCGGGGGTGTCGCCTCGTTGGCGGCCACCGTGAGCCGGACCTCGGCATGCGGATGTCCGGCGAGCGTGGCGGCCACGTCGGGTGTGGCCCACCACGCGAGCTCCGCGACGACACATACGTCCGGGTCCGCGACGAGCGCCTCCACCACGTCGGCCGGGAGACCAGGGCAGGCAGCCAGCTTTTTCCGGTGCGCCAGGACCGGACTGGTCGCGAGGAGACGCGCCCACTCCGGTCTGCCGGTCTGCTCGTCGAGCATGGCCAGGGCGACGAGCGGCTGAGCCGCGGGATCGACGTCGGCGGGAGTCAGCAGGCCCTGATACGCGAGCGGCACACCCCTCTCCTCGACGCGTGAGAACAACGCGACCGCCTGTGCGTGGCTGAGGTCCGCCCGGCCGACGAGGTTGACGGCGATGTCCTCGTCGGCGACCGCGATCAGCCGGTCGACCAGCTCGGACGAAAGGGCCGTATTGGCGGCGAGCCCGTACAGGAGATGATTCACAGAGGGCATCCTGCCGGGACCGTGACCGATCGGCTCAGAATTTTGACGGTGGCGGAATCTCGGTTGCCGAACAGACGCGCCGCCCCGATCCTGAGGCGATGAGGTACGTCAAATGCGGCTGAGGCTGCGCCAGTTCAGGCCCCGGACCGGGCCGTACGAGCATCGTGTCGTCCAGCCCCGACAGCCGCTTCGCCACACCTCCCTGACCGCCCCCGAACCCATCGGCCTGCTGCTCGGCGACCACGACGGGCTGAACCGGCTGGCCGGCCTGTTCTCCTTCGCCGCCTACTCCCGGAACACCATCGTCCACGTGCCGTTGCGCGACGGCGTCCCGCCCGACGAGGGGTTCGGTGAGCCGGTCGACCTCGTCCTGGCCCACCACACGCTCGGCCTGCGCCCCAGCAAGTGGCCCGATCTGCGGCGCAAGTTGGTGAACGGCCCCGCGCTGACCGTCCGCACCGACGAGGCCCGCACCGCCCGGGACGCGGCCTCCTGGCGAGAGCGCTGGGAGCATGCCGGCTTCCGGGACGAGCTGCGGCACGCCACCCACGCCCGGACGTTCTTCCTGTTCGGCAGCCGGGACGTCTTCGCCGAGACCGCCATGGACTTCGCCTATGCGGCGGGCTGGGGCCCGCGCCACAAGCGCGCCGCCGAAGGCCACTCTGCGCTGATGTCGTCACTCCCGACCTTGGTCCAGGCGCCGGGCGGCGGGCACCCCTTCGAGGTGATGATCTGCTTCAAGCCGTATCCGCCCTACGCCCACTTCAAGCGGCCGGGACGCTGAGCCGGCCGTCCATGCCCGGTCCGGCGCGCGGTCGGCACGGCTGACCACCGAGGACCGCGGTCGCGGCACGCCCGACCGGGAGCGGGCTATGTGTCGCGTGCGGCATGAGTACCCAGAAGGTCCTCCAACGCGGCCGACATCCCGGCGACCAGGTCACGCCTCGGGTCGATGAGCCACTGGAGTTGAAGCCCGTCCCACACCGCGACGAGGGCGCCCGCGATGCGTTCGGCGTCCCTGGTGTTGGAGATGCGGCCCTCGTCCTGGTCCCGGCGTACGGCGACGGCGAGGCCTTCGATGGTCCTCTGGTACCTGTCACGGAACCACTCGTGCGCCGGGTGGTCCGGAGCCGAGGCCTCGGCGGCCATGAGGGCGAGAAGCCTCAGCATCTCCGGCCGTTCGAGGTTGCGGCGGACGTACCGCAGGACGGCATAGGTCACGCCACGTCCCCGGGTGTCCGACTCGAAGGATTCGATGCTGGCGGAGTCGGTGGTCTCGAGGACGGCCACGAGGAGCTCGCTCTTGCTGGGAAAGTGATGCACCACGCTGGTCAGGCTCATGTCCAGCTGCTTCGCGATCTCGCGCAGCGACCCGCCCCGGTAGCCCCGGGCCGCGAACACGGAGGTCGCCGAGCTGACGATCTCCGCCCGGCGTCGTGCGCTCTTGGCATACGGGCCCCTCCGGGTGGTCGGGCGAGCCGCCGTCTCTTCAGTCATGACACCAACCCTATGGCGGCCGCGACCGTCTCCGGCCGCGTCGCCGTCGTATCCGTTCCGTCCCCGTGATCCGCCGTGCACAAGCTCGGACGGGTGCAGCGATCGTGAAGATGCCTTCTCGTCGGTCGAAAGTATGGCACTCGTTCGGGTTTCGCAGTACGGTCTCGCTCACCTGCACCACTGCGTGCGGATTTGCCGCTCACGCATCGATCGGGTGGAGAGGAACGAGCAACTGTGTTCATGACAAAGTTTTCGAAGGTTCTGGTCGGCGGTGTGGCCGCCACGCTGATCCTGACCGGCTGCGGCCGCGCCGATAAGGGAACCGACCGGGGTTCCGCGGGTGCGCCCATCGACGGTTCGCCGGCCACCGGCGACATATCCGTCTGGGCGATGGGAACCGAGGGTGAGCTCCTGCCCAAGCTCGTCGCCGGCTTCAAGAAGAAGAACCCGGACGCGAAGGTGCACGTCACGGCGGTTCCCTGGCAGGACTACACCAAGAAGGTGGAGACGGCGATCGCGTCCGGAGACACCCCGGACGCCACCCTGGTGGGCTCCGCCGACCTCGCGAACTTCGCCGCCACGGGCGGGCTGGACCAGGTCCCGCCGAAGCTCGTCGACGCGTCGGCCTTCTACAGCGGTGCCGTCCGGAGCGCCACCGTCGACGGTGCCGCGTACGCCGTCCCGTGGTACGTGGAGACCCGCTCCCTGTACTACCGCAAGGACATGGCACAGGCCGCAGGGGTGTCCGCGCCGAAGACGTGGAGCGAGTACCCCACCTTCCTCGCGGCGCTCCAGAAGAAGGGCGCCAAGTGGGGCCTGTCGTTGCCCACCGGCGCGGCGTCGACCTGGCAGGGTGTGCTGCCTTTCATGTGGCAGGCCGGGGCCGGCGTCATGAACGGGGACAGGACCAAGTTCACCTTCGACACCCCGGAGGCGCTCAAGGGGCTGAAGTTCTACCAGTCCTTCTTCACCTCGAAACTCGCCAGCCGGAACGGTCCGGTGAGCCTCGGGGAGATCGAGCCGCAGTTCGTCGCCGGTTCCACCGCCGCACTCATCTCCGGCCCGTGGGAAACCGGCCTGCTCAAGTCGGCCGGAGGGGCGTCCTTCGTCGGCGACAAGGTCGGAATCGCCCCGCTGCCGGCCGGGCCGAAGTCCAACGCGAGCTACATCGGCGGCGGTCACTGGGCCGTGTTCAAGGACGCCAAGAACCGCGACGGGGGCTGGAAGTTCGTGCGGTGGATGTCCCAGCCCGACGTACAGAAGCAGTGGTACGACATCTCCGGAGATCTGCCCGCCGTGCAGTCGTCCTGGAACCAGGGAGAACTGGCGACCGACCCCTTCCTGGCCGTCTTCCGGTCTCAGCTCAAGACCGCGCAGCCGGGACCGAACGTCACCACGTGGAAGCAGGTCACCGCGGTGGTCGACGCCGAGTCCGAGAAGGTGGCCAAGGGAGTCACCTCGCCGAAGGCGGCCCTGCGAAGCATCCAGGCGAAGGCGTCGACGATCGGAACCGGAGGCCCGCGATGACGTCCGCGTCCGTGGAAACCGCTCCGCACCGGGGCGCCCCCCGGCGACGGACGGCGGCGTCGCAGATCGCCTCGCAACGCCGCCGCCACACACTGATCGCCTGGGCCTTCTGCTCCCCGTTCGTCGTGCTGTTCGCCGCCTTCGGGCTCTGGCCGGTCCTCTCCTCCCTGTCGATGAGCGTCTCCGACATCACCAGCCGGGACGTACGCACGCCGTTCAGCGTCAACTTCGTGGGCTTCGACAACTACGCCACCCTGTTCGCGGATCCCACTTTCGTCCGGGCCGGCCTCAACACGCTCTATTTCGTCGTCGTGGGAATCCCCTCGACAATGGTGATCGCGCTCGCCGTCGCCGTCGCTCTCAACTCCGGTATCCAGCGCGCCAAGGGCTTCTTCCGCGTGGCCTACTTCGCTCCCGTGGTCACCAGCATCGTGGCGGTGGCCGTCGTCTGGCGGTATCTCTACAAGCCGGACGGGGTGGTCAACTCCGCGCTTTCCGCAGTGGGAATCAGCGGACCGGACTGGCTGAACGACCCCGACTGGTCGATGCCCGCGCTCATCATCATGGCGGTGTGGCGCAACTTCGGCATCCCCATGGTGATCTTCCTCGCGGGACTCCAGTCGGTGCCGGCCGAACTGCACGAGGCCGCACGCATCGACGGCGCTTCGAAATGGCGCGCCTTCCGCAGTGTCACCCTGCCGCTGCTCCGGCCCGCCACTCTGGTCGTCGCCGTCCTGCTGAGCATCAGTTACCTGCAGTTCTTCGAAGAACCGTTCGTCATGACGAGCGGCGGTCCCCTGGACAGCACCACATCGATCAGTTACTACGCCTACCAGCAATTCGGCTTCGGCAACTACGGGGTGGCTTCCGCCGCTTCGTACGTACTCGTGGCGGCCATCGCGCTGCTGAGCGTCGTCCAATTCCGAATCTTTCGAGCGAAAGCCTGACATGACCCTCATCGCTGCTAGGACGAGGCCGGCAGACCGGGCTGTCGGTTCACGCCGCCGCTTTCCCGTCGCCAATGTTCTTCTCTACTGCGCCTTGACCGCGGGTCTCCTCGTGACGCTGGCGCCGTTCGCCTGGATGTTTCTGGGTTCGATCAAGCCGACGGGTGAAATCGTCGCGCATCCGAGCACCTGGCTGCCACAGACCTTGACCTTCGCCAACTTCGAACAGCTGCTGTCCAAGCAGAACTTCGCACTGTATTTCGTCAACAGTGCGGTGGTCGCGCTGGCCTGCGTCCTGGGAAACCTGCTCTTCTGCTCGATGGCGGCGTACGCGTTCGCGAAGATCGATTTTTCCGGGAAACGCCTGCTGTTCGGTCTCGTCCTCACCATGCTGATCATTCCTGGTGTCACCACATTCGTTCCGCTGTTCGTGCTCGTCAGCAACATGGGGCTGAGCAACACCTACCTAGGATTGATCCTGCCGTTCCTGGTGACACCGTTCGGCGTCTTCATCATGCGGCAATTCATTCAGGACATTCCCGATTCGTTGGTCGAGGCGGCTCGTCTCGACGGCGCGAGCGACATGCGCATCTTCCTCAGGGTGATTCTGCCGCTCACCCGTCCCGCCCTGGCGACACTGGCGATCCTGACGTTCCTCGGGCAGTGGAACAACTTCCTGTGGCCCCTCGTCATCGCGCAGACCGATGACCACTACACCTTGCCCGTCGCGCTCGCGCTGTTCTCCGTGGGAGCCAACAGCACCAATTACGGCCTGCTGCTGGCCGGCGCGGTAGCGGTGGTCGCTCCGATCATCCTGCTCTTCCTGGCCCTGCAGAAGCACTTCGTCCAGGGAATCGCCAACACCGGCATCAAGTAGGGCGCGACAGCGCTCCCCATGACTCGAACACACCGTGCGGGCACCGCGCGGAGGACTGGAGAACCAACGATGCTTCGTCCACAGGACGGCCCCACCCGCGAACAACGCTCCCTGGGCGGCTTGTGGAGGTTCCGGCTGGACGCGGAGGGAACCGGCCGCGTCGAAGGCTGGTGGCGCGAACCCCTCGCGGGGGCCGCGGACATCCCGGTCCCGGCCAGCTACAACGACATCTTCCCCGAGGCGGCCGTCCGCGACCACGTCGGTGACGCCTGGTACCAGACCAGTGTCTGGGTGCCCGACCGGTGGGCGGGGGAGCGGATCGTCCTGCGATTCGACGCCGCGACACATCGCGCGACCGCCTGGGTCAACGACACCGAGGTCGCCCGGCACGAGGGCGGCTACACCCCGTTCGAGGCGGACGTCACCGCACATCTGCGGCCAGGAGCCCAGAACCGTGTCACCGTCGTGGTCAACAACGAACTGACCTGGGAATCGATCCCACCGGGCCGCATCGAGGAACGTGCCGACGGCCGCCGGGTGCAACGCTACTTCCACGACTTCTTCAACTACGCGGGCCTGAACCGGCCGGTCTGGCTGTACACCACGCCGCCCGCGCACATCACCGACATCACCGTGGCGACGAGCTTCGAGGACACCACGGGTGTCATCGCCTACGAGGTGGACAGCACCGGGGGCGCCCGGACCCAGTCGATCCGGGTGTCGCTGCGGGACGCCTCCGGCACCCAGGTGTCCGCGGCCACCGGCGCGGCGGGCACCCTGCGCGTACCGGACGTGCACCCCTGGGCTCCCGGCGACGGGTACCTGTACGAACTCGAGGCCGCGCTGCTGGACGCCTCCGGCGGACTCATCGACAGCTACCGCCAGTCGGTGGGCGTGCGCACCGTGGAAGTGCGGGGCAAGGAGTTCCTGATCAACGGAACCCCCTTCTATTTCAAGGGGTTCGGAAAACACGAGGACGCCGCGGTGCGCGGCCGCGGCCACGACGACGTGCTGATGGTGCATGACTTCGCGCTGCTGGAGTGGACCGGCGCGAACTCGTTCCGGACCTCCCACTACCCCTACGCCGAAGAGGTCCTCGACTACGCCGACCGGCAGGGCGTGGTCGTCATCGACGAGACCGCGGCCGTCGGTCTGAACCTCAACATCGGCGGCGGCATCTTCGCATCCGGCCGTAAGGTGTCGACGTTCTCCCCCGACACCGTGGGTGACAGCGCCCAGCGCACCCACTTGCAGGCGCTGAGAGAACTCGTGGCGCGCGACAAGAACCACCCGAGCGTCGTGTTGTGGTCCGTCGCCAACGAGCCCGACAACGTGCAGCCGGAGGCACGCGACTACTTCGCGCCGCTGGCGCGGGAGGTGCGCCGTCTGGACCCCACCCGGCCCGTCGCCTACGTCAACGCGCTGATGGGTTCACCGGAAGAGTGCGTGGTCACCGACCTGTTCGACGTCGTACTGCTCAACCGTTACTACGGCTGGTACTTCGGCGCCGATGACCTGGAGGCGGCCGAGACGGACCTGGAGACGGAGCTGCGTCAGTGGGCCGAGCACGACAAGCCGATCGTCATCACCGAGTACGGCGCGGACACCTACTCGGGTCTGCACAGCGTCGTGCCCGGCCCGTGGACCGAGGAGTACCAGATCAAGCTTCTCGACCTGTACCACCGGGTGTTCGACCGGGTCGACGCGGTCGTCGGCGAGCAGATCTGGAACTTCGCCGATTTCGCCACCGCGCCCGGCGTCTTCCGCGTGGACGGAAACAAGAAGGGTGTCTTCACCCGTGAGCGCCGGCCCAAGGGCGCTGCGTTCACCCTGCGGACCCGCTGGCGCAAGACCGACTGAACCGACTGAGGGGGCGGGCCGTGGTCGGCCCGCCCCCTCGGCGATGGCTCACTCCGCCTGCCCAGTGCCGCGACAAGCAGCAGGCGGACACCACCTAAGGCGTCACCTCCGCGTTCTCGTACTGCTTCGCGGGTTCGGGTTCGGGCTCGGCGGCCCGTGGGGTGAACATCAGGCGCAGCCCGAGGGTGGCGCAGAGCGGGCCGAGGGCACACATCGCGGCGGCGCTGACGAACGCGGCGTCCAGATGGCCGGCGTCGTAGCCGAAGCCGCCGAAGTACGTGGCGAAGACGGACGCGAAGCCGAAGAACATGCCCGGGATGAGAGAGAAGGGGCGCAGCCGGCCGGTGGCCAGCAGGGTGCCGTTGACGACGAAGATCACCACGGCCAGTGCCAGGGTCTGGGCGAAGGCTCCGGTGCCGAACATCGTGCCCGTCTCCCGGTTGAGCAGCACGGCCACCACCCCGAATCCCGCACCCGTGGTGGTGGCGGTGATCATGGCGATGGCGTTGGAGCGGCTCGGGCCGCCTTGGAGGAACGTTCCCGCCCAGGTGATGAAGATCGCCCATGTAGGCATCTTGAGCGGGCTCATCAGCAGGAAGACCGTGGCGAAGGCGACGATCGAGGCGCTGACCTCGTGCGGCAGTCTGATGCGTCCGGTACGGACCGTACGTACGGTGCTCATGGCTAGGCCAACCCGCCCGGCTTGGCCAGCAGTTCCCTGATACCCGTGTCGATGAACTCGGTGTCCTTGGGACTGCTGCCGCCGCCGGCGAAGTGACCCCAGATGCCGGGGATCACGCGCAGTTCGGCGCCCGGGATGTGGCTGACGGCCCAGGCCTCGTCCTCCGGCGGGAAGTAGAGGTCCTTCTCGGCGGGCATGTCGAGCGTGGTCGCCTTGATGGAGCCGAGTGCCGCCTCGGTGTCCCCGTTGAATCCCGGGGTGAGCCCTACGTCGCCGTTCTGCCAGGTCCAGAGCATGGCGAGGAGGTTGTTGGGGTCGCGGCCGTCGAGGAAGAAGCCCTCCCAGAAACCGACCAGGAAGTCCTCCAGGGAGGTGAAGCCGAGCTTCTCGTACTCCTTCTCCCAGTAGAACGCCTGCGAGAAGCCCCACCCCGCGTACACCCGGGCGAGCGCCCGCAGTCCGGTGGTCGGCCACTTGTCCTTGTCGTACCAGCCGCCGGCGAAGACCGCGTCGGCGGTCAGCGCGGCCTTGACGCCCTCCAGGAACACCTTGTTGTGGAGGCTGGTGCGCGGGGAACCGCAGAAGGGGGCGATCCGCTCGACCATCTCCGGGTAGCTGACGGCCCACTGGAACGTCTGCCCCGCGCCCATCGACCAGCCGGTCACGAGAGCGATCCGCTCGATGCCGAACTCCTCGGTGACCAGCTTGTGCTGGGCCTCGATCTGGTCGTACACCGTGATTCTCGGGAAGCGGGCCCGGTCGTACGGTGGCGGGGTGTTGCTCGGCGAGCTGGACAGGCCGTTGCCGAGCATGTTCGGGACGATGATGAAGTACTCGGCCGGGTCGAGGGCCATGCCGGGGCCGATGAGCCACTCGTTGTCCCAGTGCCGCCCGGAGTACCAGGTGGGGTAGACGATCACGTTGGACTTGTCGGCGTTGAGTTCACCGTAGGTGGTGTAGGCGAGGTGCGCGCCGCGCAGGGTGGCGCCGTGCTGGGTGGTGAAGTCACCCAGCTGGAAGGTGAGATGGTCGCTCATGGGGCTGCCTTTCAGGGGTTACGGAACCGGGAGGCCTGGCACTGCTCTCAGGAGGTGACGGCGCACTGGCCGCGGTCCGCCTTCCGCGGTCCCTCGGCTGTCGGCCGGATGTCGAAGTCGAAGATCGCCGTGGGGAGGTAGAGGGTGCTGCACGCGTTGGGGATGTCCACGACGCCGCTGATCCGGCCCTCGATCGGGGCCGAGCCGAGCAGCAGGTAGGCCTGCTCGCCGCTGTAGCCGAAGGTCGTGAGGTAGTCGACGGCGTTGAGGCAGGCGTTGCGGTACGCCATCGTCGCGTCGAGGTAGTGGTTGGTGTCGGTCTCGTGGTCGACGGAGATGCCGACGAACGAGATGAACTCGGTGTACTGGGGCGCCACGTTGCCCGGCATGAAGATCGGGTTGGTGGTGACGCCGTACTTCTCCATGCCGCCCTTGATCAGGTCGACGTGCAGGTCGATGAAGCCTCCCATCTCGATGGCGCCGCAGAAGGTGATCTCGCCGTCGCCCTGGCTGAAGTGGAGGTCGCCGCCGGACAGGAGGGCGCCGGGGACGAGGACGGGGTAGAAGACCCGGGAGCCGCGGGTGAAGTTCTTGATGTCGTGGTTGCCGCCGTTCTCGCGGGCCGGGACCGTGCGGGCACCTTCGGCGGCGATGCGGGAGGCGGCCTCGCCGACCGCCGTTCCGGCGAGGGCGTTGTCGGCGAGCGGGGGCAGGGCGAGCGCCGGCACGCGATGCGGGTCGGTGTCGATGAGGGCCTGTTCGCGGGCGTTCCAGCGGGCCAGCAGTTCGGCGGAGGGCGCGGTGCCGAACAGGCCGGGGTGGGTGATGCCGGTGTAGCGGACGCCGGGGAGGTGGCGCGAGGTCGCCTGCTGGCCGTGGAAGTCCCAGACGGCCTTGTACGAGTCGGGGAAACGGTCGGTGAGGAAGCCGCCGCCGTTGTTCCTGGCGAAGACGCCGGTGTAGCCCCAGCCCTCCCCGGAGCCCTCGCCCTGTGCCTGCGGTACGGGACCCAGGTCCAGGATGTCCACGACGAGTAGGTCGCCGGGCTCGGCGCCCTCCACGGCGATGGGGCCGCTGAGCATGTGGGCGTGGGTGAGGTCGACGTCGCGGACGTCGTTGGCGGAGTCGTTGTTGCCGATCTGGTTGTCGGTCCAGTCGCGGCACTCGATGCGGAGGTCCGTGCCCGGCTTCACGGTGACGGCGGGCGGGATGTCGGGGTGCCAGCGGTTGTGGCCGGGGACCTTCTGGTCGCGCATGGACATGGCCTGGTCGACGCTGAAGACGACGTCGGGCATGGGGTGCCTCCAAGGGCAGGTGGGCCGAGCGGCCGGTCAGGGCTTCGGCAACTGGGCGTGCCGGGGGTCGACGTGCGGGGCGGGGCGACGGCGGGACGGCGGCACCTCGGTGACGACGCGCGGTTCGTGGGCGCTGGCTTCCTGGGCGCGCAGGGCGCGGGCCAGCGGAGGGGACGTGCGGTTGAGCATCGGAGCGGTGAAGACGCGGCGAGCCTGGTCGCCGCAGGCTTCGCAGGCTTCTTCGGGCAGGGCGCGGCCGATCGGACGGATCACGTCGAAGGGGCCGCAGTCGGCGCAGCGGTATCGATAGGTGGCCATGGACAACCAACCTCCAAAAGCTTCGAGAAAAAAGTATTTCTGACCGAAGTAATTGGGCAAGGGTTGGGCGAGTTACGTCCGTGTAAAACGATGGCGGCGCCGCGATTTCGGCTACGGCAGCTGCTGGAGCACGTCCCACCGCAGCCCGTCGGCCGCGGCGAGGAACACACGCTGTTCGAGGTGGCGGTCCTGTATGCGGACCGTGCCGCGCGGAGTCTCGTACTCGAGTCCCTCGGCGGCCGCCTGGATCCGGGTCACGTCCACCGTTTTGGCCCGGCGCAGCAGCTCGATGAGCATCCGGACACCCTCGTAGCAGGACTCGCCGAGGCTGTTGAGCACCGGTGCCCGGGGCCCGAACCGGCGTCCGTAGGCGGCGGCGAAGTCGAGGCCGGACGCGGTCGGCAGGTCCTCGAAGTACCCGGCCGAGGTCATCAGGCCCCGGGTGTTGTCCGGACCGGTCGCCAGCAGGACGTTCTCCTCGATCAGCGAGCTGAAGCGGATGTGGTCGCGGTCCAGCCCGGCGGCGGTGAACGCACGGTTGAAGAGGACCGCGTCGTCACCGATCAGCAGCATGAGGACGGCCTCACAGTCACTGGCCGCGACCCGGGCCAGGACCGGGCCGAAGTCCTTGGTGCCGAGCGGAACGTACATCTCGTCGCAGACCTCGCCGCCGAGTTCGCGCAGGTAGCGGTGGGCGGCGCGGGCGGAGGAGCGGGGCCAGACGTAGTCGTCGCCGACGATGGTCCAGCGCCGGATGCCGAGTTCGCCGGCGAACCACCGCAGCGCGGGCCGCAGTTGGCGGCCCGGGGTCTCGCCCGTGAGGAACACGCCGGGGGACCGCTCGCCGCCTTCGTAGAGCGCGGTGTAGACGTACGGCACGCGGCCGTCGATGCGCGGGGCGACGACCTCGCGGACGGCGGAGATGTGCCAGCCGGCCACCGCGTCGACGACCCCGCCGGAGATCAGCGCGTCGACCTCGCTCGCGACCTGCTCGGGCGGTGCGCCACCGTCGACGAGCGACAGTCGCAGCTCCCGGCCCAGCACGCCGGACTCGGCGTTGACCTCCTCGGCCGCGAGCTGGGCACAGCACTCACAGGACGGACCGAAGATCCCGGCCGGGCCCTGGAGGGGGACCACCAGGGCGACATCCAGCGCGTCCCCGGTCCGGCCTGCCGGAGAGCCGAGCCGGACAGACGCCTTCTCGATCATAGGCGCTCACACTAGCGATACGTTGCTACGAGAATATTTCGCGGCGATAAGGAAATGACTGTATCGTGGAACTGCCCCAGGCGTACCCTGTCTGCCGCGTGAGCCCGCACGAAGCGACCGTTGCAGCCCCCCACACCCACGACGAATCTTGGCAGGGCGATGACCACGACCACCCCCTCTGTCACAGCCGACCTCGACCTGGCGCGAGCCCTCACGCTCGTGGAACGCTCCGTCGTCCAAAGGCTCGGTGAGGCGCTGAAGGCGGAGGGCGCGACGCTCGAGGAGTGGCGCGTGCTGTCGTTCCTCGGCGACGGCGCCGGACATCCCATGACCGAGGTCGCCGAGTCCGCCCTGCTGACCGCGCCGACCCTGACCAAGGTCGTCGACCGCATGGTGTCCCTCAATCTCGTCCTGCGCCGGGTGGACGACACGGACCGGCGGCGAGTCCTGGTGTTCGCGTCGGAGCGGGGCGGCGAGGCGCTGACCCGCTGGACGGCGGCGGTCGAACGCGAGCAGGAGCACATCGTGACGGCCCTCGGCTCCGAGGAGACGGCCCTGCTGCGGACGCTGCTGCAACGGGCCTCGAGGCGGCTTGCCTGACGGGCGCACACCGGAGAGAGGGCCACGACCGGGAATCGTGGCCCTCTCGTCGTCCCGCAGGGGGAGCGAAGCACGCCGCTGCCGGGGAGACTCAGCGGGATCCGCTGCTGGTCACGCCTTGCCGAGCAGGCGCCAGATCTGGTTCTTCTTGGTGGTCAGGGCGCTCGCCGGGTCGCAGGTCCACTGGTGGACGAGTGCGCCGGGTGCCGTGGAGACGGTGCTGACGTCGACGCACTTGCCGCTGTGCACGGCGACGAGCTGGTAGTCGTGGCCGTTGCCGAGCGCGGTCACCGCCCGGAGGGTGAAGCGCTGGTTGGTGCCGTTGAGGCAGGTCCACTGCTGGACGGCGGCCCCGTCGGCCGTCGAGAAGGCCGAGACGTCCAGGCACTTGCCGCTGAAGTGGTTGACGAGGGTGTAGGTGTCGGTCGCGCCGGCGACGGGGTGGAAGTCGAAGACCTGCTCCTGGCCGCTTCCACAGGTGTTCTGCTGGTACTGGGTGCCGTTGGCGGTGGACTGACCGGGGTCCTCGAGGCAGAGCACGCTGTGCTGGGCGACGGCCGTGGAGGAGAACCCGGCCGCGGCGCCGATGTGCAGGCTCGCGGGCGCGAAGGACACCTGGTCCAGGTGGGGCGCGGAGCTGGAGCGCATGGGCTGTCCGATGTCGCTGCCGCCGCCCGAGTAGACCACGCCGATGGTGGTGCCGTCCCAGTTGTAGAGCTGTGAGGCGGTGAACCTGACGGTGTTGGCGCCCTTGGTGAGACTGACCGGGACGGTGTAGTCCTCGAACTGGTTCCAGTGCAGGGTGCTGGCGAAGTTGACGCGGGTGGCAGTGCCTCCGTTGACGCTGACGTCGGCGTGCTCGGCGTACAGGTCGGGGTTGTAGTGGTTGGAGGGCAGCTCCTCGGCATTGGCGTAGCGCATGGTCATGGCGTAGGTACCGGCCGAGGGCGCGTTGACGTTGAGGGTGAGGGAGTTGGCGGTTCCGTTGCCGATGCCGGTGACGACGCCGCCGTTGGCCTGGCTGTAGGTGGTGTCGACGGCCGCGGTGCCGGTGAGGTTGCCGTTCTCGGCCTGGTAGGTGACGACGTTGCCGGTGGTTACGGCGGACGTGGCGCCGAACGGGGTGACGGCCAGGTCGTCCAGGGCGAGGGTGCCGCCGGCGCCGGTCACCTTGACCTTGTTGATGCCGGCGTTCAGGTGGACCCGGTTGGTGGAGGTGGACCAGGCGCCGGTCGTCGCGCCGGAGAGGGTTTGGTCGTTGACGGTCCGGCCGTTGACGGTGAGGTCGGCCTGTCCGGTGTTGCGGAAGCGGGCCGTCAGGTCCGCGTATCCGTCCCTCTCCGAGGAGACCCAGAACGTGGCGGACTTGCCGGAGGTGAGGTTCACCGCGCCCGCGCCGGACTGGCCCTGCGAGGTGTAGGAGGCGGTGCCGCTGTCGGACAGCGCGGCCTGCTCGGCCTCGTAGAGCGTGGTGCCCCGAACGGAGGCGTCCTGGTACTGGAGGTCGATCTTGTCGATGATGGCGTCGCCGACGGTGGTCGCGCCGTTGTCGCCGGTGGTGGCCAGGGTGACGGTGTGGCTGCCGGCGGTGAGGTGCACGGTGGCGTCAGCGTGCCCCCACACGACCCACTGGAAGCCGACCGGTATGTCGATCCTGGTCGAGGCGCCGCCGTCGACCCGCGCGTACACGTTCGTCGGGCCCTTGACGTCTGCGTCCTTGGCGTAGCTGTTGCCGAACACCGACAAGTCGTAGTCGCCGGTGGCGGGGACGGAGACGGGGAAGGAGATCACCGTGGTCGAACCGGTGCGCAGGCCTCCGACGTCCTTGGTGCCCGAGGTGGCGAACTTGCCGACGTTGCCGGTGGTGCCCTCGGTGTTGATGTTGTAGCCGCTGCCGCTGAGGGTGGCGTTCTCGGCCTCGTACGTGGCCCGCCAGGTGTTGTCGGAGGCGGTGGTGGAGCCGGTGCCGCCCGGGGAGACGATCACTTGGTACGCGGACATCGCGTCGAGGGTGATCGGGACGGTGACCGAGCCGTCGGAGCCCACGGCGACGTCGGCGTCGGAGAGCCGGGTCGGGGTGCCTGCCGCGCCGATATAGCCGCTGTAGCGGTCCTGGAACACGCTGACGTGCACGGAGCTGCCGAAGACCGCGGGGTCGATGTTCTTGATGACGGTGTCGGAGTCACCGCTGGTGCCGCCCCCGGCGAGGATGACGCGGGCCTGCTTCTTCGCCGTGTCCAGACTCGCCAGGCCCTGGAGGGTGTACGCGGCGTCGGACGCGGCGCCGGTGACCTGGACGGTGTGGCCGGTCATGGAGCCGTACCAGTTGTAGAGCCACCACTGGGCGTTGGGAGTGTTCTGGGCGGCGGCGGAGTCACCCAGGTTGCCGTTGATGTTCCAGTACGGCAGGTTGCCGTCGACCTTCTCGTCCTCCAAGGCCGCGATCCACTGCACCATCTGGCCGGGGTCGGTCAGGTGGTAGCGGTGGGCGTACTCGTTGAGGTTGACGGGGATCGGGGAGGTGACCCCCGCGGCGGTCTCCGCGGCCCGGTAGGAGTCGACGGTGCCACGGACGTCCGCCGGGCTGGCGAGGGTGTGCCAGGTGGTGACGTCGGGCAGGCAGTTGTTGGCCTTGCAGTAGGAGAGGAAGCCGTTGTAGGCGAAGGAGCTGTAGCTGGAGAGGTTGGGCCCTGCCAGCCGTGCCGCGGGCCAGATGCCCTTGATGAAGGTGTAGGTCTGGCGCCACTCGGAGTTGAAGGCGGCCAGCGTCGACGAGTTGCTGCGCATACCGCTGAACCAGTTCAGGTCGGGCTCGTTGTAGGGGATGAAGACGATGTGGTTCGCGTAGGGGCTGGCCATCGCCTGCTCGACCTGGGTCTTCATGGTCGCCTGGTAGGCCGAGTAGCTGGTGCGTTCGTAGTTGGCCCGGTACACGTCCGTCATGTAGATGAACTCGTCCCCGCCGCCGCTGTCGACGAAGGGCTTGGCGATCTCCAGGGCGTCCGAGCCGGGGTGCTGCTGTCCGTCCTGGTACTTGGTGTTGGTGGTCTGCAGCCCCATCCCCTCGATGAGGTTGTTCGTCGGCACGCCCGGCCCGTACAGGCCGTACAGCGCCCCGGAGGCGCCGCCCCGGAAGGCTCCGGTGCTGGTGCCCAGGTCGACGGTGAGGGTGGGGGTGGCGGCAGAGGCCGGCGTCGCCAGCACCGTGGTGGCGCCGGCTACGACGGTCAGCGAGAGCATCGACGTGGCGATGCCATGGAGAAGGCGTCTCGTGGTCGAGCGTCTGTGCCCGGTTCTTGGCATGGGCTTACGTCCCTTCAGCGAGCGGCTGGTTGTTGCTGCGCCGGCCCCCGTGCCGGACGTGTGGGTGGGGCGTCGCCTCGCTGGTCAGGCGACGGCGTGGTCGGTCCCGGCCTGGGCGCGACGGTGGTGATGGTCGCGGGCCAGCAGCAGGTAACCGCTGGCGGTCCAGGTGTAGGCGCGGTCGCGCAGGCCCGTGCCGGTCAGGGCGTCGAAGTTCTCCGCGAAGCCGTGGGTCTCGCACAAGGCGCGGAAGCGCACGCTGATCTCGTCCGCAAGGTGGTCGTGCCCGGCGCGGCGCAGGCCGTCCTCGACGAGGACGGTGGCGGGGGCCCAGATCGGGCCGCGCCAGTAGCCGTCGGGCTCGTAGTGCGGGGAGGCGGGGTGTTCGGTCGCCAGGCCGAACGCGGTGAGGTGGGTCTCGATCTTTTCGGCCAGCCGGTCGCGGACCGCGGCGGGCAGGCGGTCACCGAGCACGATCGGCATCAGGTCGAGCAGGCTGGCGCTCGGGGTGGGGGCCCCGCCCTCGGCCGGACGGCTCAGGAAGCGTTCACCGTCCCACAGCTCGTCCAGCAGGGCCGCCTGGATGGCGTCGGCTGTCTCGGTGCGGCGTCGGGCGTCGTCCAAGAAACCCAGCTCGTCGGCGAGTCGGGCCAGTTCGTCGAGCTGCAGGATCAGCATCGCGGCGAGGTCGGCGGTGACGGCCACGCGTCCGGCGTCGAAGGTCGTGGCGTTGTCCCAGCCGCTGTCGTTGCCGTGCTGGTAGTGCGGCAGGGCCGCGCCGGGTGCGCGCCGCGCGGTGAGCCAGAAGTCCGTCCAGCGGGTCAGCCTGTCGTACGCCTCGGTCAGCCGCGCCGGGGTGAGCGGCTGGGGGAGTAGTCGGCGCAGGTGGCCGAAGGCCCAGCCGTGGATGGGCGGCTTGACGAAGTTGTAGAGGACCTCGGAGTGGGTGACGGAGTCGGGCAACGCCCCCGTCTCGTCCTGGTGGTCGAAGGGCAGCGAGAACTGGTCCCAGGCGAGGCCGGGGGATCCCGGGGCCAGGGCGAGGGCGTTGAAGCAGTGGTCCCAGCTCCAGACCTTGTCCATCCAGTGCTTGGACATCAGCACCGCGGGCCGGGTGACCAGACCCGCCGGACGCACGGTCGCGGACCACACCACATAGGCGGCGAGTTCGGCCGCCGGGGCGCCGGCCGAGCGCCACGGGACGACCGTGTCGACGAACTCGGCGAACGACTGCCGCGCGGCCGCGACGACCTCGCCGAACGCCGACGCCGCGAGGTGGGGCCGCCGCGCACTGTCCACCTCCTCGATCGCGACCTCCCACGATCCGTCGGCCCCGGCTCCGACCGTGAGGCCGCGGTCACCGGCGCCCAGGGACTGGGAACCGTGCACGTCGGCCACCGTGCCGGACAGTACGGTGATCCGGTAGCGGCGACCGGTCTCGTAGGAGGTGAACGTGTGGGCGCCGTCCACCGGGTCGCGGTAGAAGTAGGTCCCGCTGAAGGGGGTCAGGGCCTTGGCCGCCGCGGCGACGCGCAGGCCCAGCCCTTCGCCGTGCACGCGTACGGTGTCCGGCGACTCGTAGGCGAGATCCACGCGCCCCTGCGCACCGGTCCAGCTGAGCAGGCTCGGTGTCGCCCGCACGACGGTCCTGGCCCGCTCGCCCGTCGCCGCGTCGAGAGGGACCAGGCGCAGGACGGCGTGCATGCCGTTCTGGTGGGAGACGAGGTGGAGGTCCTCGGCGCGCGTCTTCTCCGCCAGCACGGGAGAGACACCGAACCAGGATCCGTACGCGCTGAAGGGGATGTCCTGGACGGAGAAGGCCGGGCCGGACGGGACGGCGGTCATGGAAGCGGCACTCATTTCTGGAGCGGGCAGGCAGGTGTTCTGCCGGTCGGGGCGTACGGCACTCGCACGGCGGCTCCCGGGGACGGGGACCGCACGCGGCGGCCGCATGTCAGTCCTTGACGGCGCCGGCGGTCACGCCGGCGGCGACGTAGCGCTGGGCGAGGACGAGGATGACCGCGGCCGGCAGCGAGGCCACGACGGCGGTCGCCATGATGGCGTTCCACTCCTGGTTGTTGTTGCCGATGTAGTGGTAGATGCCGAGAGTGATCGGCTGGTGGGCGCCGCCGCTCGCGAGGGTGCTGGCGAAGACGAAGTCCGACCAGGACCACAGGAACGCGAACAGGGACACCGTGACGACGGCGTTGCGGCTCATGGGCAGGACGATGGACCAGAACGTGCGCAGGGCCCTCGCTCCGTCCATCTGCGCGGCCTGGATCAGCTCGTCGGGGATGCCGGACATGAACGCGGTGAAGATCAGGACGCCGAAGGGGACCGCCAGGGTGGAGTCGGCGACGATCAGACCGGGCACCGACTGGAGCAGGCCGAGGCTGAGGTAGATGGCGTAGAACCCCATCGCCATGATGATGCCGGGGATCATCTGGGCGGCCAGGAGGACGAAGCTGAGGATGCCGCCGCCGCGCGGGCGGAGCTTCGCCAGCGCGTAGCCGGCGGGTGCGGCCAGCGCCACGGTCAGGGCCACGGTGCCGAGGCCGATGACGAGGCTGGTGCCTAGGTAGGGCAACTGCTGGCCGACTACGGCCCGGTAGCCCTCCAGGGTGGCGTGGGCCGGGAACAGGCCGGGCGGGCTCTTGCGCATGTCCTGGTCGCGGGTGAGGGACACGTTGAGCATCCAGTAGACCGGGAAGAGCATGACCGCGGTCAGCAGGACGCCGACGGCCGTCTTCCCGCCGCCGCGGCGGCGTCGGTTCAGGACCGTCTGTGCGCTCGTCATGACAGCGCCTGCTTTCGCTGGGATCGGACGTAGACCAGTCCGAAGACCAGGGCGGCGACCACCAGCAGGTTGCCGACGGCCGCACCGGGACCGAAGGCGGGCAGCAGGTTGCCGAAGCCCAGTCGGTAGGACCAGGTGGCGAAGGTGGTGGACGAGTCCGCAGGGCCGCCCTTGGTCATGATCCAGATGATGTCGAAGACCTTGAGCGTGTAGACCAGCCCCAGGAGCAGGGTGATCGCGGACACCGGACGCAGCAGCGGGAAGGTGATGCTCCAGAACCGCCGCCAGGGCCCCGCCCCGTCGAGGGCGGCGGCCTCGTACAGGCCGGCCGGGATGGACTGCAGGCCGCTGTGGAGCACGACCAGGTTGAAAGGGACGCCGATCCAGATGTTCGCGATGATCACCGAGGCCAGCGACCAGGACGGGGAGGTCAGCCAGTTCACCGGGCCGATGCCGATGGCGTGCAGGGCCGCGTTGACGATGCCGGACTCGCTGTTGAGCATCCACGACCAGGTGGACGCCGACACGATCAGCGGCAGCAGCCACGGTACGAGGAACAGTGCGCGCAGGGTGGCGGAGAGCCGGAAGTGCTGGTTGAAGAAGACCGCGAGCGCCAGGCCGATCGCGTACTGGAAGACCAGGCACACGGCGGTGAACACCACGGTGTGCAGCAGGGCCGGAGCGAACGTCGGGTCGTCGAAGACGGTCCGGTAGTTCTTCAGGCCGGTGAACGGCGCGTCACCCTGGACGAAGGAGCGGACGGTGTAGTCGCGCAGGCTCAGGTCGAGGTTGCGGTAGAGCGGATACGCGTAGAAGAGCGCGAGGTAGAGGGTGACCGGGGTGAGGAACGCCCAGGCGGCCCACTGCGGGGAGGCCGGGCGGCGCCGGGGCACGGTGCGGGCCGAAGGCGGGGCGGCGGTCGCCGCCCCGTCCCGGTCGGGCACCCGCCGGTGGGCCGGCAACTGTGTCGATTGCTTCATCGGCGCGGGGGTCCCGATTACTTGACGGCGGACTGGGCTGAGCCGAGCGCGTCCTTCGGGGACGCCGAGCCGCTGAGGGCGGACTGGACGGCCTTCCACAACTGCTCGGAGATCTTGGGGTACTTGGTGCCCAGGTCGTCACTGGTGCGTCCCTTGGCGGCCTTGACCGCGTCGACCCAGGGCTTGAGCTTGGGGTTGGCCGTCACCTGCTTGCTCTGGACCTCGCTGGTGGGGGCCACGTAGGACAGGGTGGTGTCGGTTTCGAGCTGGTTCTGGCTGTTGCTCAGGCAGGAGACGAGCTTCTGCGTTGTGGCGTAGCGGCCGGTGTCGCCCTGCACCGGGACGGTGACGAACTCACCGCCCGTCGGGGCCGCGGCCGCGCCTCCCGAGGCGGCCGGGACGGGGATGACGCCGTAGTCGAAGCCCGCCTTGTCGGCGTTGGCGAGCTGCCAGGTGCCGTTCTCGCTGAACGCGTAGTCGCCGCCGGCGAACTCCTGCCAGCTGGTCGTCTGGGTGTTGTTGATCACCGAGTTGGGTGCGTAGCCCTTGTTAAGCCAGTTCTTCCACAGCGACAGCGCGGAGACCGCCTGGTCGGAGTCGAGCGCGGTCAGTTCGGCGCCGGAGCCCCAGAACCAGGGCAGGAACTGGAAGCTGCCCTCCTCCGTACCGATCGCGGAGAAGGTGATGCCCTTCTTCCCCGCCGCCTTGACCTTCGCCAGCGCGGCGGTCAGCGACTTCCAGTCCTTGACCGAGGAGATGTCCACTCCGGCCTTCTTCAGCACGGCCTTGTTGTAGTACAGGGCCAGGGTGTTCGCACCGATCGGCGTGCCGAACGTCTTCCCGCCCGACTGGCCGGCCGCGAGGAGGTTGGGGTCGACCTTGGAGGTGTCCAGCTTGTTGTCGTCGGTCGTGGTCAGAACGCCCGCCTCCGCCAAGGTCGACACCACCGGGTTGTCGACGATGAGGACGTCCGCGGAGTTGTCCTGCTGCGCCGCCAGCAACGCCTTGTTCGTCAGGTCGCTGGTGTCGAACGCGGTCCGCTTGATCTTCACCCCGGCCTCGGTGCCGCAGCCGTCGAGCAGCTTCGCCCACGCCGAAGTCTTGTCGAACTGCGGGTACGGGTCCCAGATCGTGTAGGTGCTGTCCCCGGCCTTCGTGGAGGTGCCGCCGTCGTCGGAGGAGCACGCGGTGGCGCCGGCGGTGACGGTGACGACGGTCAGGACCGCCGCGGCGAGACGCCGTCCGGCGGGTCTGTTCATGGCGGGTCTGTTCATGGCGGATCTGTGTATCGCGGTCGGGTGCATGCTGGTTCGGTTCATGGCGGTTCCTCATGGGAGTTGGCACACGGGTGCCCTGGGAGAGGTGCTCGGGGGACGCTGGGCTCGCCGAGAGGGGCGGTGAATTCCGCTGTCGGCAGTCGGCAGGGGCGGGAAGGCGATGGAAGAAGGTGGGGGGGGTGACGGTCAGAGTTCGGTAGGGGCGTCGTAGACGCCGGGAGCGGGGTCGGCGGCTTGCCTGGTGCCGGCGGGTGCGGTGCTCGCTCGCAACGAGATCGGCGGGGTGAGCAGGTGATGCCGGGCCGGTGTGCCGGGGTGGTCGAGCCGCTCGACGAGCAGGTCGACGGCGAGGCGGCCCATCTGTTCCGCCGGCACGTCCGCCGCGGTGAGCTGCGGGGTCACCGTCTCCGCCCATCGGCTGGCCACGACTCCGGTGACGGAGAAGTCGCGTGGCACATGGCGTCCGGCTTGCGCCAGCCCTCGGTAGAGGCCGCCGAGTGCGGCTTCGTTCAAGGTGACCAGGGCCGTGGTGGCGGGATCGTCGTGCAGGATCCGTTCCAGACAGGCGAGGCCGGAGGCGGCGTCGTCCCCGCAGCAGTACGTCCGGACGGTGAGTCCGCGTTCCGCGGCGGCCTTGGTGAACCCGTCGAGCCCGCGGTGGGCGGACTCGTACCCCGCCCGCAGGAGCTGTTCGGGCCGGTTGACGAGAGCGATCCGGCGGTGGCCCAGGTCCGCGAGGTGATGCACACAGGCCGCCGCGAGCACCGTGTGGTCCAGGCCCACCCACCAATGGCCCTGCGGGTGGGCGGTGCGGCCGATGGCGACGGAGGGGAAGTCGACCGCGGTGAGGTGGTCGAGACGGTCGTCCTGCAGCCGGATCTCCATCAGGATCGCGCCGTCCACCCGCCGTTCGCCGAGCAGCCGCTGGAACGAACGGTCGCTGTCCGCGCCGCTCGGAGAGAGCAGCACATCGTAGTCGTGGGCCGCGGCGGCCTCGGTGACGCTGCCGATGAAGTCCAGTTGCATGCCGGTGTAGTGGTTCCCGGCCGGCGGGAAGACCAGACCGATGGTGTTGGTCCGGCCGTTGGCCAGCGCCCGCGCACTCGCGTTGGGCTGGTAGCCCAGTTCGTCGATGACCCGTTGGATCTTCTGGCGGGTGTCCTCGGACACCGGGCGCTTCCCACTCAGGGCGTACGACACGGTGCTCCGCGAGACACCGGCCCGCTTGGCGATCTCACCGATGTTCACGGGGCTCCTCGCTGTGGACGGTCGAACCGGTTCGATGATGACAAGGAACAAGATCGGACGGATTCGCACCGTCGAACCGGTTCGCGTGAAGTGAAGGTAGGAGCAACCCGTACGGGTGTCAACGCTTCGTGCAGGATTTCCCGCAACGCCCCGGACACGTCCGCATGCGGAGGTTCTGCGCCTGATTTGCCCGAATATATGCATTTTCCCTTGCGGTTGGCGACCAAGCTCGTCGCACCGGGAGCATCCTGACCTCGCACGGAGAGCTGCCGTGCGCGGCCGCGGAAAACCGTGTGAGGGCGTTGCCGACCGCATTGCTTGATGCCGACTTGATCGAACCGGTTCGATCAACGGAACGCGTTTCCGGAGGCCCGCCAGTGCGGGAGCGCCGGGGTGGTGCAGTTTGACGGATTGAGGTCTGTGGGGCGTGGGCGGTCAGCTGACATGGTGTGGCATGCACATGCCTTCCTCACCCCCACAGGAGGTCGACCATGCACACGCGCACGTTCATTCATGGCTTCACCGCTGCCCTCACCGCCGCTCTCACCCTGGGAGGCGGCCAGGCCTACGCGACGTCGGACTCCGGCGATCAGCCGCTCGCGGCCCGCGTCGTCACCTATGACGCCGGTGCCTCGGCGGAGTTCAGAGCCGCCGTCGACCGGGGCGCGGCGATCTGGAACGAGAGAGTGGACGCCGTGGAACTGCGTCCGGCGGCCGCCGGGCAGCGCGCCAACATCCGGATCCTGGCCGACAACGGCTGGCCCCGGGCGCTGACCACCTCGCTCGGCAACGGAACGGTCTACATCGGACGGCAGGCCGTGAACGAGGGCTACGACACGGTCCGGATCTCGGCGCACGAACTGGGCCACATCCTCGGCCTGCCGGACCGCAAACCCGGGCCCTGCACCAGCCTGATGTCGGGTTCCAGTGCCGGCGTCTCCTGCACGAACCCCTACCCGAACACGGCCGAGAAGTCGGAGGTCGAGGGCAACTTCGGCGCCGCGCTCACTGGTCCGGCGCCGGTCGCGCGCCCCGTGGAGATCGTGGACTGATCGGGGTGGGTGCGCGGGGACGGCTCCCCTTCCCCGCGCACGCCGGTCAGTGTCAGCGAGGCCGCCGGGACAGCCAGGCGGCGGCCAAGGCGCCGGAGACGTTGTGCCACACGGAGAAGACCGCGGCCGGCAAGGCGGCCAGCGGGCTGAAGTGAGCGGTGGCCAGCGAGGCCGCGAGCCCGGAGTTCTGCATGCCGACCTCGAAGGCCATCGCGCGGCTCCCCGGCTCGCCGAGCCGGGCGATGCGTCCTGCCCCGTAACCCAGGGCCAGGCCAAGCCCGTTGTGCAGCACGACCGCGACGAAGACCAGCAGGGCGGCCGATTTGATGGCGTCGGCGCTGCCCGCCACCACCACGGTCACGATCACGCCGATGGTCAGCGCGGACAGCCAGGGCAGCACCGGCAGGGCCCGCTGCAGGTGACGGCCCGCCACGAGCCGTACGACGAGACCGGCGAACACCGGGAGCAGCACCGTCTTGAGGATGTCGGTGACCATGGAGCCGGCGTCGACCGGCAGGTACTCGCCCGCCAGCAGCAGCGTCAGGGGCGGGGTGACCAGCGGCGCCACCAGCGTGGAGACGGTGGCCACGGAGACGGACAACGCCACATCGCCACGGGCCAGATAAGTCACCACGTTGGAAGCGGTACCGCTGGGGGCGCAGCCGACGAGGATCACGCCCGCGGCGAGCTGCGGCGGGAGCTGCAGCAGGTGGGCGACCGCCCAGCCGAGTCCCGGCATGATGACGTAGTGGGCGACCAGCCCGAGGACCACCGCCCAGGGCCGCTTGGCGACACCGTGGAAGTCCTGCGGGGTCATGGTGACACCCATGCAGAACATCACCACGCCCAGCAGATACGGCACCGCCTCGCCCCAGCCGGTGAAACTCCCCGGCAGCAGAAGGCCGACGGCACCGGCGAGGACGACGAGGATCGGGAAGACGGTGACGGCACGTCGCGCGGAGCGGTCGCCGACGACATCACTGCCCTGGTGTTCGGACTGTTCGGGTTGCTCGGTACTCACCGGGTGAGACAACGCTTGGTCAGGGGCATGGCGCAAAGGCGTCTCGCGATGTGATCATCGGGCATCAGACGTACCGTCGCGCAGCCCAACCGGCGTCCCCCGCGAGCCCTCTCACGTCGCCTGCCCCGACGGCACGCGCTCTGGCGTGGTGGATAGGGTTGGCCTGGTGGAAATGCTGCACCTGCGCTACTTCGTGGCCGTCGCCGAGGAACTGAACTTCACCGCCGCAGCTCGCAGACTGCACATGTCGACGCCCCCGCTGAGCCAGCGGATCAAGGACCTTGAGCAGGAGATCGGGCATCGGCTGTTCGACCGCAGCACCCACCACGTCATGCTCACCCCGGCCGGCACCGCGCTGCTGCCGATCGCACGCGACGTACTGGAGCAGGTCAACTCCATCCCGTGGCGGCTGAGCGAAGCGACAGGGCCGCGGCGCAGCACCGTGTTCCTCGGCATGCCCGCCGGTGTCCACCCGGATCTGCGTGAGCGTGTCAACGCCCTTGCCGGGCGGGTCCGCGAGCGGTTCGAAGTCAAACGCTGGCCCGGTGCCACCGCGGACCTGGTCACCGCGGTGCGCGACGGCAGACTCGCGTTGACGCTGGCCCGGCTCCCGGTCGCCGACCCGGCGCTGGAGCAGTTGACGGTGATGACGGAGCGGCTCGGCGCGGCGGTGCCGGCGGACCGGTTCACCGGGCGGGACTCCATCGCGCTGACCGAGCTGACCGATCTCCCCTACGTCGCCTCACCGACGGACATCACTCCCGCGTATTTCGACCAGCTCGACCATCAGTTGTCCGAGCTCGGCGTGAAAAAGCGCATCAAACTCACCAACACGGGGTTCGGTGCGGCTTCCGAAATAATTTCCAGCGGACTGGCATTCTCTGTTTCGATGCTGGACGCCAGAAGTCCCATGCAGGGATATCGGGTGGAGAACGTGGCTATTCTTCCGTTCACGGATTTCCACCCCCGCCTGGACACGGCCCTGCTCTGGAACCGCGAGCGCGCCCAGGGCGGTGACCTCGAAGAACTCGTCGATGCCGCCCGCGATATCTTCGGTGAACCTCTCATTATCTGACTGATGGTGCGGCCCGAACGCTGTTATCGCTGTGGTCATGCCGTTATTCGCAACAAGATCATTCCGTTTTTCTTCCTTCGCCACTAACTTCGATGTCAGAGCAACGAAGCAGGGTGCGAAAGGACGAACAATGACGGACGCGACCACCAGCAACACCACCGCCGGCCCCCTGGACGGCGTACGAGTGATCGACCTCTCCACCGTGGTGATGGGTCCGTACGCAGCTCAGATCCTCGGGGACCTGGGCGCCGACGTGATCAAGATCGAGTCGCCGGCCGACACCGTGCGCGTGGGCCAGTACCGCACCACGCCCGGCATGACCCCGCTGAGCCTCAACGTCAACCGCAACAAGCGCAGCGTCACCCTCAACCTCAAGAACGCGCCCGAGCGCGACCAGGCCCTCGAACTGATCGACACCGCGGACGTGCTGATCACCAACATGCGCCCGAACGCTCTCAGCCGCCTGGGCATGACCTACGACGACCTCGCCGAGCGCAACCCGGGCCTGGTCTACGCGCACGCCCAGGGCTTCCGCAGCGACTCCGACCGCGTCGGCGACGCCGCCTACGACGAGACCGTGCAGGCCGCCTCCGGTCTGGTCGACATCGCCAACCGCGCGCTGGGACAGCCGGTCTACCTGCCGACCATCCTCGGCGACAAGGTCTCCTCGCTGACCATCGCCTACAGCGTGCTGGCGGCGCTGGTGCACCGCGGCACGACCGGGCAGGGCCAGCAGATCGAGATCCCCATGACGGACACACTGATCGCGTTCAATCTGGTCGAGCACCTGTCCGGTCACGTGTACGAGCCCGCGCAGGGCCCGACGGGCTTCACGCTGTCGATGAACAAGGGCCACCGGGCGGTGCGCACCAAGGACGGACTCGCCTGCGTGATCCCCTACAACCCGCAGAACTTCCGGGACTTCTTCGCGGCCGCCGGGCGTCCCGACCTCGCCGCGGACCCGCGCGTCAACGGCGAGGCCATCGACAGTGCCGACCACGAGGCCCTGTCCGAGCTGATCGACGAGTGCGCCCCGGCGCTGACCACCGACGAGTGGGCAGAGGTGTGCTCCAAGCACAGCATCCCGATGGCACCGGTACTGGAACTGGACCGTGCCCACGAGGACGAGTACATCCGCGACGGTCACCTGCTCGACACCGTCGAGCACCCGACCGAGGGCGCCATCCGCACCGTCGGCATCCCGGTGAAGTTCTCCGCCACGCCCGGCTCGATCCGCCGCCTGGCCCCGGTCCCGGGCCAGGACACCGCCGACGTCCTCGGCGAACTCGCCGCCCGCTGACCGGCAGCGGACGGAAAGCAGACAGCGGACGGAAAGCAGACAGCGGACAAGAAGCCGCCGACGGACAAGAAGCCGCCGGCGGACAAGAACCAGAAGGAACCAGAAGGAAGCGGAAAGTCATGAGCACCACCGAAGTGCGCACCGAACGGATCGGCTCGACCCTGCTGATCACGATCGACCGCCCACAGGCGCGCAACGCCGTGAACGCCGCGGTCGCCGCCGGTCTGGCCGCCGCGTTGGACGAACTGGAAACCGACCCCGAACTCCGCGTGGGCGTCCTGACCGGCGCGGAGGGCACCTTCAGCGCCGGTATGGACCTCAAGGCCGCGCTGCGCGGCGAGTCGCCCGAGGTCGAGGGCCGCGGGTTCGGCGGCCTGACCGAGGCCGAGTTGACGAAGCCGCTGATCGCCGCCGTCGAGGGCTGGGCCATGGGCGGCGGGTTCGAACTGGCCCTGGGCTGCGACCTGATCGTCGCCGCCGAGGACGCGAAGTTCGGACTGCCCGAGGTCAAGCGCGGCCTGATCGCCGCGGGCGGCGGCGTGATCCGGCTGCCCAAGCGGATCCCGTACCACCTGGCGATGGAGTTCCTGCTGACCGGCGAGGCGGTCGACGGCCGCAGCGCGGGCGACCTGGGCCTGGTCAACCGGGTCACCGACACCGGTGATGCCACCGCCGTGGCCGTGCAGCTGGCCGAGCAACTCGCGCGCAACGCACCGCTCGCGCTGGCCGCGGTGAAGCAGATCGTGCGCGCCGCCGACGGTGTGCCGGAGAGCGACGCCTTCGCCGTGCAGCGCGAGGCGATGGGCGACCTGATGGCCTCGGCCGACGTCCGCGAAGGCATGACGGCCTTCGCCGAGCGCCGTGCCCCGCAGTGGACGGGCAAGTGACATGAGGATCGAAGAAGTCCGGCGGAAGGTGACCACCCCGCTGACCAGCCCGGCCTTCGCGCCGATGGTCCCGAGGTTCACCGACCGCGAATACCTCAACGTCGTCTACCGCACCGACGCCGACGCGCTGCGCGCCGTTGTCCCCGAACCGCTGCGGATCGACGAGCCGTTGGTCCGGTTCGAGGTCATGAAGATGGGTGACGTCAGCGGATACGGCCCCTACACCGAGTCGGGCCAGGCGATTCCGGTCAGCCTCGACGGCGAGCGGGGCGAATACCTGCACGCGATGTACCTCGACAACTTCCCGGCGACCGCGTCGGGGCGCGAGGTCAGCGCGTACCCGAAGACGATCGGATCGCCGAGTCTCTACGTCGACCACGGCGCACTGGTGGGCACCCTCGACCACGGCACAGTGCGGGTCGCCACCGCGACCATGGGCTACAAGCACCACGCTCTCGACCCGCGAGAGGCCGAGGCACAGATCACCGTGCCGACCTTCATGCTCAAGACGATCCCGGGCTACGACGGTTCGCCCCGGGTGCAGGAACTCGTGCGCACCGAGATCACCGACATCGCGGTCAAGTGGGCCTACACCGGCCCCGCGAGGCTCCAGCTGTTCCAGCACGTGCTCGCCCCGCTGGCCGACCTGCCGGTGCTGGAGGTCGTCTCCGCGAGCCACATCCTCACCGACCTGACGCTCGCCGGAGTCAAGCCGGTCCACGACTACCTGGAAGGAAGGCCGTCATGACAAGGGAGTTGATCACGCAGCAGCCGAAGGCGCAGGAGCCGAAGGAACAGGAACCGAAGGCGCAGGAGCCGAAGACGCAGCAGCCGACGCCACGCGGGTTCCGCACCGCGGCCGTGATCGGCGCCGGCACCATCGGACTGTCCTGGACGGCACTGTTCGCCGGGCACGGGCTCACCGTACGGGTGAGCGACCCCCGGCCGGACCTGGCCGAAGCCGTCGCCGCGGCCCTGGCCGACTTCGCCCCGCACCTCGCGGCCCGGGGCCTGGACGTCGAGGGCCTCGCCGACCGGGTGCACATCGCGGCCGACGTGACCGAGGCGGTCCGCGACGCGGACGTCGTCCAGGAGAACGGCCCGGAGCGCGTCGAGTTCAAGAAGGACCTTTTCGCCACCCTGGTCCGCGAGGCCCCCGGGCACGCGCTGCTGCTGAGCTCGTCGTCGGCGATCCCGTCCTCGTCGTTCACCGCGGAACTCGACGACGCCGGCCGGATCCTCATCGGTCACCCGTTCAATCCGCCGCACCTGCTGCCCCTGGTCGAGGTGGTCCCCGGCGAACGCACCAGCGAGGCCGCCGTCCAGGCCGCCGTGGACTTCTACACCCTCGTCGGCCGCACCCCGGTCGTCGAACGCAAGGAGATCCCCGGGTTCGTCGGCAACCGTCTGCAGAACGCGCTCAGTCGCGAGGCGATCTACCTCGTCGAGCAGGGAGTGGTGACACCGGAGGACCTCGACAAGGTGATGACGAACTCGCTCGGCATCCGCTGGTCGACGGTCGGGCCGTTCCTCGGCTCGCACCTGGGCGGTGGCCCCGGCGGATACAGGCACCTGGCCGAGCACATCGGAGCGTCGATGAAGCAGATGTGGGCGGGCCTCGGCAACCCGTCACAGAACGAGGAAGAACAGCAACGGCTCATCGCAGCCGTGGAAAAGGCCTACGGCTCCTCCACGTATCCGGAACTCACCGAGACGCGCGACCGCAGGCAACTCGCCGTCCTGTCCGCGCTGGACAGCGCCGACAGGCCCGACCAGAGCGACACCACCGACAAGGGGGAGAACTGACATGACCGTCACCATGGAACCGCTCGACGACCAGCTGGTCGCGGACTTCTACGCCTACGAGGCGCTGCTGCCGGACGAGGAGCGCAAGATCCTCCTCAAGGCCCGCGCCCTCCTGCGCGACGAGATCAAGCCGCTGGTGAACGACAACTGGGGCAAGGGCGAGTTCCCGAAGGAGCTCATCGGCATCTTCCGCGGCAGCGGGCTGGCCGGACTGCCCTACGAGGGGTACGGCGAACACCGGCCCGCCGTCAGCAACCTGCTCAGCGGCATGCTGGCGATGGAGATGACCCGCACCGACGCCTCGGTTTCCACGTTCTTCGGTGTCCACAACGGACTCGCGATGTACTCCATCCACTCCGGTGGCAGCCAGGAGCAACGCGACCGCTGGCTGCCCGAGATGGCCGCGATGGACAAGATCGGCGCGTTCGCCATGACCGAGCCGCTCGGCGGGTCCGACGTCGCGGGCGGCATGCGCACCACGGCCAGGCGCGACGGCGACACCTGGATCCTCGACGGCGCCAAGAAGTGGATCGGCAACGCGACCTTCGCCGACTACGTCGTGGTGTGGGCACGGGACGTCAATGACAACCACGTCAAGGGGTTCGTCGTGGAGAAGGGCACACCGGGCTTCGAACCCGTGAAGATCGAGGGCAAGATCGCCTTCCGGATCGTGGAGAACGCCGAGATCACCCTGACCGGCGTCCGGGTGCCGGAGGCGAACCGCCTGCAGAACATCAACTCCTTCCGCGACGTCGCGGAGATCCTGCGCGCCACCCGCGGCGGGGTCGCCTGGCAGGCGCTGGGTGTGATGGTCGGCGCCTACGAACTGGCGCTGGACTACGCCAAGGAGCGCGAGCAGTTCGGTCGCCCGATCGCCCGGTTCCAGCTGGTGCAGGACCTGCTGGTGAAGAGCCTGGGCAACATCACCGCCTGCTGGGGCATGCTCGTGCAGCTCGCCCGGCTGCAGGACGCCGGGATCTTCCGCGACGAACACTCCTCGCTGGCCAAGGCGTTCGTGACCTCGCGGATGCGGGAAGTCGTGGCCTGGAGCCGGGAGATCTTCGGCGGCAACGGGATCGTGCTCGACCACGACATCGCGCGGTTCTTCGCCGACGCCGAGGCGATCTACTCCTTCGAGGGCACCCGGGAGATGAACACCCTGATCGTCGGCAAGTCGATCACGGGGCAGAGCGCCTTCGTGTGAACCGAGTGGGCCCCGTTCGAACCGAAGGGGGCCCGGTTCCACCGGGACGAGCCGCAGGGGCCGTTCCTCGCACACGACGCGAGGAACGGCCCCTGCGGTATGCGCCATGGGGTGGCCGCACCCTGACCGCAGGCCGAGGTGACCGCGCCGCACCACCGGCGCCGGCGGGCCACTGGGAAGTCCGCTTCGCCGACGCGGCCTCC